>JBCCLG010000801.1:0-2990 GCA_039027015.1 Acidobacteriota bacterium
CACCACCCGAACGGCCTCCACCAGCAGAATCGAGTCGGCGCCCATCTCGAGAAAGGGCGCGTCGACGTCGACGGCCTCCACCTCGAGGCGCAGCAGCTCGGCGAGGGTTTCGCGCAGGCGCGCGAGGGCGAGGCTGCGCCGGGTCTCGGGCGGCGAGATCGCCGCCGCCGGACCCTGCGCAGTGGCGAGCGGATCGTGCGGGCTCTGGGAAGAATGATTCTCACTCATGGGATTTCCTGTGGCCGGCGCCGGCTTCCAAAAGCGCTGGCGCTGAAAGGGATAGTTGGGCAGCTGGAGGAGATCGCCGGCGCCCGTGTTGCCGGCACGGTCATGAGAGCCGGCCTCGGCATCAGTGCGCCAGTTGACGTCATGGCCGGCGGCGAAAAGTTCGCCGGCGGTCTCGAGAAGGCGGCGACGCTCGCCGAGGCGGCGCTCCAGGGACGGCAGCCACCGCGAGCCCTCCGCCGCGGCGCCGTGCCGGCGGCCCAGGCCGCAGAGCACGGGATCCGGCCCCAGCTCCACGAAGTCGGCGGCGCCAGGCGCCAGCAGGTGGGCGAGACCGCGGCTGAAAAGCACGGCTTCGCGGCACTGCCGGCGCCAGTACGAAGAATCCACGGCCTCGCCGGCCACCTCGAAGGGCGTGCCGCTCGATCCCACCCACTCGAGCTGCGGGGCGCCGTGGGGCGTGGCCGAGGCCGCGGCGTCGATCTCCGCGAGGGCGGGCTCCATCAAGGCGGAGTGGAAGGCGTGAGAAACGCGCAGGGAGCGGATCTCGAGGCCGGGCTCCGCGCTCCACCGGTCGCCCGCCGCCTCGAGGGCGCCGAGCGGCCCGGAGACCACGCAGCTGCCAGGGGCGTTCACCGCCGCGAGGGAGAGCTCCGGCGCGTCCTCGAGCAGCTGCCTCACGCGCTCCTCGGGGGCGAGAACCGCCGCCATGCCGCCGCCCTCCGGCAGGGCGTCCATGGCCCTGGCGCGCGCCGCCACCAGGCGCAGGGCGTCCTCGAAGCTCAGAACCCCGGCGACGTGGGCCGCCGCGAACTCGCCGGCGCTGTGGCCGAGAACCGCGTCGGGCAGAACGCCTCGGCTCTTCCACAGCTCGGCGAGGGCGAGCTGCAGGGACACCAGCGCGGGCTGGGTGTAGAGGGTGCGGTCGAGAAGCCCGGGGCCGGCGGCGGCGCCCGACGGGAAGAGCAGATGGAGAAGAGGCACGTCCAGCTCGGGGGCGAGGACCTCCGCCGCGCGGTCGAGGGCGCCGCGAAAGACGGGCTCTTGGCGATAAAGCTCCTCGCCCATGCCGGCGCGCTGGCTGCCCTGGCCGGTGAAGAGGAAGATCACCCGCCTCGGCGCGTCGGCAGCCCGGGCTTCATCAGCTGCGCCCGCGGCGCCCCGGCGCCTCAGCAGCTCGGCGGCCTCGGCGCCGCTTCGCGCGACCGCGACCCGGCGGTGACGATGGCTGGGGCGCAGCGCCGCCCGCCGGGCGACCTCGGCGAGGTCGGGAGCCGCCGGAGCGGCGAGAAAGTCGGCGAAGCGCTCCGCGAGCTGATCGAGGGCGCGCGGGGTCTTGGCGGAGAGGGCGAGGGCGTGCCAAAGCTCAGGCCGCGATTCGGTCGGCGCCGGCTGCTCGGGCGCCGCGACCGCGGCCGAGCGCAGCACGAGGTGCGCGTTGGTGCCGCTGGCGCCAAAGGCGCTGACGCCGGCGCGGCGCGATTCGCCCGGGCGATCCGGCCAGGGCCGCGGCGAGGTCGGCACGTCGATTCGAACCTCGTCCCACGGCACCCGCGGGTTGGGCTGATCGAAGTGCAGGTGGGGCGGGATTCTTCCCTGGCGCAGGGCCAGCACCGTCTTGATCAGGCCGGCGATGCCGGCGGCGGACTCCAGGTGGCCCATTTGGGTTTTGATCGAGCCCACCACCAGACGTCGCTCGTCGGGGCGCCGCTCGTTCAGCACCCTGCCGAGGGCCCGCAGCTCGATCGGATCGCCGAGGGGCGTTCCCGTGCCGTGAACCTCCACGTAGTCGACGTCGGCGGGCAGAACTCGGGCGCGCTCGAGGGCTTTGCGGATCAGCCGCTCCTGGGCCGGCCCGCTCGGCACCGTGAAGCCGCTCGACGCGCCGTCCTGGTTGACCTCGCTGCCCTCGATGACGGCGAGAACGTCGTCGCCGTCGCGCCGCGCGTCGGCGAGCCGCTTGAGCAGCACCACGCCGCAGCCTTCGCCGCGCACGTAGCCGTCGGCCGAGGCGTCGAAGGTCTTGCAGCGGCCCTCGGGCGAGAGCATGCGGGCCCGCGAGAGGGCGACGTGCCCGTCGGGCGAAAGCATCAGGTTGACGCCGCCCGCCACCGCCATGTCGCAGTCGCCCGCAGCGAGGCTCCGGCACGCCAGGTGGGCGGCCACCAGGGAGGAGGAGCAGGCGGTGTCGACCGCCAGGCACGGTCCGGTGAGCCCGAGGGTGTAGGCCAGGCGCCCGGCTGCCGCGTTGAGGGTGGTGCCGGTGTTGAAATAGCCGTCGACGCTTCCCGGGTCCTGGAGCAGCATGCGGCCGTAGTCGTTGGCGGTGATGCCGATGAAAACGCCCACGGGGTGATCCTCGAGCCACTCGGGCGCCACCGCTGCGTTCTCGAGGGCCTCCCAGGTGACCTCCAGGAGAAGGCGCTGCTGGGGATCGAGGTTCTCGGCCTCGCGCCCCGAGATTCGGAAGAAGGCCGGATCGAAGAGGTCGACCCCCTCGAGAAACGCGCCGTGGCGGGAGTAGCTGCGGCCGGCGGCGTCGGGATCGGCGTCGAAGAGCGCGCGGGCGCTCCAGCGCTCTTCCGGCACCTCGCCGACGGTGTCGCGCCCCTCCTCGAGGACCCGCCACAGCCGTTCGGGGGTGTCGGCGCCGCCGGGGAATCGGCAGCCGACGGCGACCACGGCGATCGGCTCCTCGGCGGACGCGGGGCGAGCTGCCGCCGCCCGATGGCCGGCCTCTAGATCGCTCGGCCTGGCCTCCGCGG
>JBCCLG010000802.1:0-2985 GCA_039027015.1 Acidobacteriota bacterium
CGCTCCGCCGCTCGGCGAGGGTCGGCAGGCTGATCTCCCAGCCCGCCAGGCGATGGAGCAGCGGAGCGCGGAAGGACCCGCTCTGCACCGCGGCTTCGAGATTGGAGTCGGTGGCGGCCACCACCCGCACGTCGACCCGGGACGCGCCCGCCTCGCCCACCGACTGGATCTCGCCGCTCTCGAGGGCGCGCAGAAGAAGCGGCTGAATCTCGGCGGGGGTGTCGCCCACCTCGTCGAGAAAGAGGGTGCCGCCGTCGGCCGCGGCGAAGTAGCCGGGCTTGTCGCGGTGGGCGCCGGTGAACGCGCCCCGACGCGCGCCGAAGAGCTCGGCGGCGGCCAGGGCCGGCGGGATCGCGGCCATGTTGACCGTCACCCAGGGGCCGTCGCGCCGCTCGCTCGCGTCGTGCAGGGCGCGGGCCACCAGCTCCTTGCCGGTACCCGACGCGCCCCTCAGCAGCACCGGCAGATCGACCTTTGCCGCCAGCTGGATCTCCTCCCGCAGGCGAATCATGGCGCCCGAGTCGCCCACCATGCCAAAACGCGGCAGGGCGGGGGTCAAAGCCGGCTGCAGATGGAGCAGGAGAACCACCCTGCGACCCAGCTCGAGGACGACGCCGCGCTCGAGATCGGCGGGCCGAAAGCAGCGCGAGTGCTCGAGGACTTCCCCCTCGACCCGCACCGAGGTCGCGCTGCCGGCACGATCGAGCCGCAGGTCCGGGCCCTCGGACGTCAGCCGCAGGGGCTTGCGGCTCAAGCAAGCCTCGGCCAGAGGCTCGAGGCCGCCGCGGCCGGGGTGGGAGAAGCGCGGCGCCAGGCGCGAGAGCTCCATCGCCTGCCCCAAAGAGAGTTCCGAGAGCCCGGCGGTCTGCCCCACCCTCAAACGGTCGGGATGCGCGAGCACGGTAAGAGTCGGAATCTCGACCTCGGCGGGCCTCACGCCCTCGGCGGTCGATCCGGAGATCCGCGTCTCCGCGGCGAGCTTCTTCGCCAGCTCGATTTCGACGCTCGACATCGCATCATTCTAACCGGCGGACCGGGCAAGGCCCGCTCTGGAAGTGCTAGGAGATCTGCCGGCGCACCGGCTCTGACAAAAGCTCAGCTGCTCATTCAAAGAGCGGCTTTCTTTGCCGAGTAGAAGCGTACAAGGCGCGGGTAGATCGGAGCCACCGCGGTTACCAAAGGCCAGTTGGAGAAAGGCCGCGCTCGCGAACCGGCTGGGTCTCGCCGGGGCCCTAGGCCCAGCCCGCAGCGGTCAGGTTCCGCAGCTCGCTAGGAACGAGAGAAACCGCGGGCCGAAGAGCGACTCCGGAGGCGAGACTCCGGCCCCTTTCCTATTGAAGCTGCGAGCATGCTCGCGCGCCCGCTCGCCCAGGTTGGCGTCCTGCTCGGCGGAGAGGAGAAAGAGACGATGGGCTGCAGCGGCACGAAGCAGGTAGATATGGGCCATGACCTTAGGATTTTCATCATCGAGGGCTTCCAGGGTGGCCAACGCCTGACTCGGCCGCCCCGCGAAGAAAGCGGCGACGGCCCGATCCAGAGCCGCAGGAGCGCTGCCGTCCGCCATGTCGCTGATCTTCTCGACTTCCTCATCGGCGGTTTCCACCACCTTGAGGCCCGTCCGCGTGTCGGCGAAGCGCTCCTTGTCCTTCTCGCTTTTAGCAAGCGGCGCCGCAGCCGCCGTGACCTTGTCTGCCGATCGGGCGAGATCAGCGATCCGGACTTTCTTCTCCGTATCGTCACCGGGGCCTGCCTCGGCCACCTTGGCTCCTTCGGCCCGGCATCTCTCCCTGAGATCGAGCATGGAGTCGTAAAGCTCATCGAGGCCCAGAAGCACGCCCTGCTCTTCCGACGAGTTAAAGGAGCGAAGAGCCTGGCCGCAGTTGCCGCTATGGAATTGCGCGACGCCGTAGTAATAGTGCGGCAGGTAAGGCTCTGAATAAAACCACTGCCGCAGGCGACGGGCCTCTTTGGCGCGCTCCATCAGCGATTTCTGCATGAGCTCTGCGGCTCGATCCCAATCCTGCCGTTCGATCGCCTGAAGGCCCGCCTGATAGCGCTTGAGGTAATCGGGTTTGGCATGGAGCGGCTCTGGAGTCAGCGCCAGCACCGCGACCGCGAAACAGAGAGTCAGCGCTCGTTTCACCAGCCCACCTCCTGGTAATAAGTCTGCGCGTCGATGGTTCGAATCACTCTGCGACAGGTATGGACTCCACCCTGGGTGACCTCGACGCGGCAGCTGGCGCCTTCTTCGAGAAGAACTTCATACGAGCCCGGAGCCAGCAGCAGGACAAGGGGCGCTGAGGAGCTGCCGGGAACTTCTAGCGGCTGCCCCTCGCGCTTTAGGCTCACCAGCTTGCCCCAAGGATAGGCGTCGATCTTCAGCTGACCGACCGGTCCGCTGTAGCCGACCGGCACCACGGTGCCGTGCAGACTCTCGTGGCTCGGATGGAGCCTAGATCGCTCGACAAGCGTTCCCACGGTTACTATCGAACCGATGATCAACGCCACGCCAGCGGCAGCGGTTCCCGGACTGGAAAAAAGTGTCTTGATGTTGTTAAGCAGCGTCACCAAGTCATTGAGGCGCTGGACAAGTGGCGGATTAGATCCGTCAGGAGAGGGCCCGGTCTCAACGGAGGGACTTGCCGGCGGCGCAGGAGGTCGAGCTACCTCGCGCGGATTTTGAGCATCCGGCTTAGGAACTTGCCCCTCAGGAGCCGGCCAAGGAGCTGGAGGTACTTGAGCCTGCGGCGGCGGCGGTAGGTCGGGAGCTAAGGGCTCCGGCTGAGGCGCCCCTGACGGAGGCGCCCCTGGCGGAGTCAGAGGTGCAGGACCAGGCTCCTGCGAGTGAGGCCGCCAGGCGGACTCAGGTGCCGCCGAAGTAGGTGCAGCGGCCGGCAGACTATCTCGGCGCCGTGCCGCAGCGGAATCGCTAGCAGCCCCCGAAACAGGCGCCTCGACAGGGATTGGCGGCGGTGGAGGCGGCGA
>JBCCLG010000803.1:0-2979 GCA_039027015.1 Acidobacteriota bacterium
CTGGTTATGCGAAAGAGCCTCGCGAATTGAAGGCAGTCTCGAAGCGGAGAAAAATCCACCTCCTTGGCGGTCACGGGCGTCGAGTCGGAAGCCCCCGCGAGTTTGAGGGCTCGCGCGCAGCCCCCCGGGCGCCGCAGCGGAGGCCGATCCAGCAGCATCCGGCGGACAAGGACCCATGTAACCCGCGGGGCGCCGCAGCGGAGGCCGATCCAGCAGCACCCGGCGGACGAGGATCCAGAACCCCACCTGACGCCGCAACTGAGGCCGAGTCAGCCGCACCCGGTGAACGAGGATCCGACACCGCAGCACCCCCGAAGAAGGAATTGAGTACCCGTCACGATAGGATCCACAGGTTCGACCGCCCCGGAAGACCTCTCAAAAAACGTCGTTCAGGAAAGCCCCACCATGAACAAAATCGAGTCCGAGTCCGCTTTAGACGGAGCCTTCGAGCGCTCCGCCAACAACCCGGTCATCCTTTTCAAGCACAGCCTGACGTGCCCCGTCTCGTCCGCCGCTCTGCGGGAATACGAGAAGTTCTTGGAGGGCCACGAAGGGGTCGACGCCACCCTGATCGAGATCCAGAACCACCGTCCGCTCTCGAACGCCGTCGCCGAGCGCACCGGGATCCGCCACGAGTCGCCCCAGGCGCTGGTTTTGAAGTCGGGCGAGGTCGCCTGGCACGCGAGCCACTGGTCGATCACCGTCGACTCTCTCAAGGCCGCCCTCGGCTGACCTGAAGATCCTTCGCCGCCGCTCAGCTCAGCTCAGGGCTGAAGCTTATAGCGGCTGAGAAACTCGGCCGCCGTTTTGAGGTGCTTCTGCATCTCCGCGAAGTGCTTCTGCTCCTCCCGCTGGCGCCCCGAAGTGCAGTGGCTGGCCACCTTGCGCATCTCGTCGTAGGCGGCCTCGAGCATCGGGATCACCCGCTCGTCGGGCGCCTGAAGCGCCTGCTCGGAGCGCAGCAGCGCGATGACCTCGCGCGCCAGCAGGCGACACGACTTGCCGATCTCGCGCACGTTCTGAGCGCGGCGCGCCTTGATGTAGGCGCCGAGCGCACGGCGTGAGGGGTTGACCGCCGGCCGATACGTGCGGCTGTGCCAGTCGCGCATATAGTCGGTCATGGTCGGTTCCTCGGGCTCTTCCCGGACGCTTTCGAGATAGGACAAATACTCGCCCTCGGCCTCGATGCCCGCCAGCTGGATCGGCGTGAGGTAGGGCTCGAGGGCGGCCGAGAGATCTTCGTCCGCCACCACCAGCAGCCTGCCCAGCTCGACCCGCTCGACCTCGAAGCGATCCAGCCAGCCGGTGACCGCGGTGGCGAAGGTGTCCTGGGGAGCCGCCGGCAGGGCCACGGCGTCGCACAATCCCTTGGCGACCGAGGCGAGCCGGCGCAGCGACCCCGCGGTTTCATCGGTCGTTTCGCGGGCCGCCGCGGGGAGAAAGCGGTCGATCAGATCGCCGGTGGTGCGGCTCGCCGCCAGATCCGAAAGCTGCCGCTCGAGCACGAACTGCCGGATCGCCGACTCCTGCTCCTCACGGGACCGCTCGGCGAGGGACGGCCAGCGTTCCTGCACCCGCCCAGCGATGGCGTCGCAGATGTCGCGCTGGTGCTGCAGGAGAGCCAGCGTGGTGGCGGCGGCGCGTCCGGGCTCGGGCATGGGAGCCTCGCGAGCCAAGACCGGGCTCGCGCAGAGGACCACCGTGGCGGCGGCCAGAGTCGAGATCGCGGCGGGCCGAGTCCAGCGGACCCGAGTCCTCCAGAGAGGGCGGGAAAAGAAGGGACCGAGGATCTCCCCAAGGCGTGAGGACCACGAGAAAAACACGCTTAAACTATAGCAGTCGCTCCGCCGGGCCCCGGATCCCGAGACGCCAGAACGTGTTAATTTTGCAGGATGGAGACCCTTCTCGAGAGCTGGGATCGAAGGCGCGTCGAGAGCCCGTCGAGCCTCGCCCTGGTCTCGAGGCGAGAGAACCGGCGGCTCGACTTTCGGGACCTCGAGGAGCGCTCCCGGACCTGGCGGCGACTGCTCGGCGACGATCCTCGCCCGGCGGCGCTCGCGGCGCCCAACGGCAGCGCCTTTCTCGAGGCGTTCCTGGCCCTGCGCCGCCTGGGGGTGAGCGTCCTCTCCATGGACTCGAGCGGCACCGCGGCCTCCCGCCTCGAGCTGTGCCGGCGACTGGGCGTGGCGCGCCTCATCCATCGTCCCGGTGACCTGCGCCTGCCGGCCGGGCAGGAAGAGCCCGAATCCGTCGCTCTTCCCGACGGTCTCGAGCTGCTGACCACCGGCGCCGCGGCCGCCGAGCCGCCCCGCGGCACCGCGTTGATCAAGCTCACTTCCGGGTCAACGGGGGATCCGCTGGCGGCGTGCTTTGCGGACGCTTGCCTGGCGACCGGCATTCGCCAGATCGCCGAGGGCATGGAGATCACCTCCCGGGATCGCGTGCTCCTCACCCTGCCCCTCAGCCACTCCTACGGCTTCGACAACGGCGTGCTCTCCCTGCTGGTGATCGGCACGCCGCTGATCCTCGAGCCGAGCGTTTTCGCGGCGGATATCCAGCGCACCGCCGAAACCTACGGCGCCACTTTCCTGCCGCTGGTGCCGCCCCTGGTGCGCAGCCTGGCCGGCGGCGGCTGGCGAGCCGGCGGGCTGCGTCGGGTGATCTGCGCCGGGGGCGTTTTGCCGCCCGAATTCGCCGCCGAGTTCCGGGCCGCCACGGGCCTCGCGGTGCACAACTTCTACGGCTCTACCGAGACCGGCGGCATCTGCTTCGAGCGCCGGCCCGAGGAGCCCGAGGCCGCCGGCACCGTCGGCCAGCCCCTTCCCGGCGTGGAGCTCTCCCTCGACGCCGCGGGTCGGGTGCGCGTCGACTCGGCGGCCAACCTGATCGGCAGACTGGGGGATTCGGGCCCCGCCAGCGGGCCGCTCTCGGTGGCGACCGGCGACCTGGGCGAGCGCACCGCCGAGGGCCGGCTCCGGC
>JBCCLG010000804.1:0-2973 GCA_039027015.1 Acidobacteriota bacterium
AAAGTCCAAGACCCCTGTAGGTGAGGCCCATGGTGCCGAGCAGCTCGCCCAGAAGAATCGGGCGACCCTGAAGCCGGGCCTCGGCGTCGGCGGCGCCCCGGTCGAGAATCTCCCGCGCGGTCACCGCCTCGCCGCGCTCCCGCGAGGGATCGCTCACCGAGAAGGCCTCGACCAAAAAACTCGAGACCTCCTCGGCGCGGTCGCGCTGGAGAAGGATATCGGCGCGCTGCAGCCACAGCGTGACCGAGAAGAAAATCGCCATCAGGAAAACCAGCGCCGCGGCGGCCACGGGCAGGCGGTGGCGCCGCACGAATTTCGAGAGGCGGTAGAGCGTCGAGCTCTTGCGCGCCGCCACCGGCAGGCCGCCCAAATAGGCCCGCAGGTCTTCGGCCAGCTGCTCCACAGACGGGTAGCGCCGGTCCGGCTCCTTCTCGAGAGCCATGGCCAGGATGTCGTCGAGGTCGCCGGCCAGAGTCTTGGCGAGCCCCGCCTTCCCCTCGGCCTCGTGAGCCAGGCGAGAGGCGCGAGGCGCCTCCTGCAGGCACACGGCCTTCTCGATGCTCGCGAAGGAGCGATCCTGAACCTCATAGGGCCGCACGCCGACCAGCAGCTCGTAAAGCACCATGCCGAGGGAATAGACGTCCGAGGCTGTGGTGACCACCTCGCCGCGCACCTGCTCGGGGCTGGCGTATTCCGGGGTCATGGCCCGCCACCCCGGGGCGGTGGGCAGCACGGTGGAGGGAAAGGTTTCGGGATCGAGCAGCTTGGCGATTCCGAAGTCGAGGAGCTTGACCACCCCGTCTTGCGACACCAGGATGTTGGCCGGCTTGAGGTCTCGGTGCACCACGAGATTTCGATGGGCGAAGGCGACCGCGCTGCACACCGCCAGGAAGAGCTCGATCCGCGGCTCGACGCCGAGCTTCTTCTCGTCGCACCAGGCGCTGATCGACTGGCCGTCGACGTACTCCATCACCAGATAGGGCCGGCTGTCTGCGGTGGCGCCGCCGTCGAGCAGCTTGGCCACGTTCGGGTGCTCGAGCTGGGCCAGGATCTGGCGCTCGCCCCGGAATCGACGCACCAGCTCGTCGGTATCCATGCCGCGCTTGATCACCTTGACGGCGACCCGCTGCTCGTAGGCCTCGTCGTCGCGCACGGCAAGGAAAACCTGGCCCGCGCCGCCGGCTCCCAGCAGCCTCTCGAGGCGATAGGCCCCGACGCGCGTTCCGGGCTCGAAGCTCGAGTCCTCGGTCCGCGGCCCGGCGGGAAGGCCGGGTACCGTGGGGGCGAGGCCGACCGCTGGGCTTTCGATAAAGCGGCTCGCTTCGTCGAGGGAGCGGATCAGCGAGAGCACCTCGAGTCTCAGATCCGGGTCGTCGGCGGTTTGGCGGTCCAGATATTTCGCCCGCTCTGCGGTTGTGAGGGGCAGGGCGCCGTCGAAGATCTCGCGCACCCGGGCCCAGCGTTCAGGCGTCATTTCTACTCTCGACACGGTCTCGACTCCGGCGCCCGAAAAAGATTGAAATTTTTGAGCACGATTTCTCACAGATTTCGCCTGCCCGGTTGAACCCATCCCATGGACTGAAGTAAAACCGGGAAGCCATCTCTAGGAGAAATCATGACATTTTTTACCTGTTCGGAAAATCAAAATTTTCGCAGCACTTTCTGGCCCGTCTCGATCGCTTTATCGTTTTTCCTGATCGCTGCGCCTGGTCTCGCCAGTGAACAAACGGTTTTGGTGGCGCCCGCCGCGGACTCGGTGGCGCTGCCGATCAGCTCGACGATCCTCGAGCAGGACGGCCCCTACCACGGCGCGCTGATCCATTCAGGCGGGCAGTACACCTTTGAACCCACGGACCAATTCTGGTCCGCGGGTCAGGACGTTTTGACCTACACGACCACGTCCAGCAGCGCGGAGCAGAGGATCCGGCTGGTCGCCGGCACCACCGCGGCGGACGGCATCATCCTCTCGCCCGTCGACCCGGGCTTTGGCACCTGGCAGAACTGGGCCCTCGAAGCCGGCAACGGCGGTCTCCCGGCGGTGGTGACGGGCTCCTACTCCCCGGTCGCCTACGAGATCGACTTCGGCCCCAGCAACAACCATCCGTCGATCATCGGCGGCAACTTCAATCCGCAAACCGCTTTCTCCGTATGCATCGGAATGCACCTCGACGAGCCCGATCGCTTCGAGACAAACACCCCGATCGGCAATGGCGAAACGGTGGTTTTCTATCGCTTTAAGAATCAGGACCCGGCGAGCCTCGACGTCTACCTCCATCTCGAGGTCAAGCTCGAGAACAACGAATTCAAGATGCGTCCCGTCTCGGCCTATAAGCAGGACGCCGCCTTTGAGGTCATCAAGATCGACCACACCTCCATTCGCATCGAGCGCCGCTACCGCGCGGGCGTGCCCACGGCGCTGGTCTTCGTCAACGACCGGATGAGGTGGCGTCTGCAGGTTTCCGATCCTTCGCCCACGGTTCTCACCGAGCATGAGATTTCCTCGAGCTTTCTGACCACCGACACTCAGAACCTGAGCTTCAAATTCGAAAATCCCACGGTCTTTGTCAGCGACACCGTCGCCGATCCGACCGAGCGCGACATCCTCGAGGGCTTCGGTGGCGGACTCGTGCCCCAGGCCTCGAGCTCCGATTGGGCCGCCGTGGTCGAGTCGGACGCCATGTCGACTTCGGCGCAGGATCTGCCCGGCCTCGGCTATCAGCTCGACATCGACCTGGGAGCGATCGGCGCGGCCACCCGCCCGACCG
Source organism: Acidobacteriota bacterium (assembly GCA_039027015.1). Taxonomy (GTDB): domain Bacteria; phylum Acidobacteriota; class Thermoanaerobaculia; order Multivoradales; family J023; genus JAUIJL01. The sequence continues at coordinate 2,766 of JBCCLG010000804.1, forward strand.
ACGACGACCATCACGCCTACCTCTCGAAGCACGTCGAGAGCCCGCCGGGCGGCAGCGAGAACATGCCGCGAGGCACGGCTCTGCGCTTCTGGTATGACTCCACCAATCTGTCGATTCCGGTGGGCACTCAGCTCGTTCTGGCGTCGATCTGCGGGCCTACGCCGCCCTGCGGCGCGATCCACGTCCGCCTGCGCCACCACTCGGGGGG
>JBCCLG010000805.1:0-2972 GCA_039027015.1 Acidobacteriota bacterium
AGGTGACGGTGAAGCATGAAGTTCATTCGGGAGCAGCCAAGGCGAAACGGATCCGCCGAGCAGGAGATAAGCGGGGTGAGAAAACGCAGAAGAGGCCGGCCTGCAGACCCCAGAGGGAAGAGTCTTTGACTACTAAATCTAAGTATCTGAATTTTTTGTCCAAAAAATTCACCAAAGTCTCATCCAAAAAATTGCCAGAGCGAAACTTTGGGCATGCGAGGCAGGGAAACCACTCATACCCTTAGGGAAATCCCCCGGCCGGCCAACCACGGTCGAGACAAATGCTGGTTGTTCGTGGCGGCGCCCTCAGGAACTCTCAACGAATACACCCGCTGTTCTTGTTCAAAGGGCCAATGCTGAAGAACCTCCGCGCCGTCAAGAGGCAGCCAGTTGTTTCCTTGGTGGTCATAGGCCTCTTTGCCGTTGGGATTGGCGCTAACGCCTTCACCTTTTCTCTCGTTGACTCTTTGCTGTTCTCGCCCGTCATTCAAGACGAGGAACAGCGCCTGGTTAGAATCTACACCCGGCTCAGTGAAGACATCCAGTGGGGCACGCTGTCCTATCCCGAGTTCCGGGCCCTTGCCAACCAAACCGACGTTTATGAATCGGTTGCTGCTGAGCAAATCGTTGCAGGAAGCCTGAGATCGGGCTCCGAATCCATCCGAACTTTTGGCCTTCTGGTCTCTCCTTCCTATTTCCAAACACTCGGGCAGGCGCCTGCGCTCGGGAACAGCTTTCTCGGGACCAGCCTTCGAGATCATCCTGACGACCTTGGCAGCATCGTTATTTCTTACCGGCTCTGGCAAAACAGATTTGGCGGCAAGCCGGACGTGCTGGGGCAGACGCTGGCTCTTAACGGATCACCGTTTCAGATTGTTGGCGTCATGCCCGCCGACTTCTCCGGCACCGTCATCGGCTTTGACCCAAAGTTCTGGGTCACGCTGGGCAACTCGAGTTCGCTCGGTCTCGGCTCGGAATTTCTTGAAAGTCCGCTCGCCAGGAGCCTTTTAGTTATCGGAAAGCTCGCGTCAGACGTCGATCTCGCTACGGCTCAAAATTCGGCCCGGCTCCTGGATGCCGGTCTCAAACAGAAATTCCCTGCGGCCAACGCTTCTTCGACCTTGATTCTTCTGCCCGAGGCGCTGGGCGGCGTTCATCCGCAATATCGATCGACGATCACCCTAGTCTTCAAAATACTGCAGGGGGTGGTGCTTCTGGTCTTTCTCATCTCGTGCGCGAACATCGCAGCCCTTTTGTTCGCTCAAGCACGGAAGAGGCAGACAGAAATGGCTATCCGGACAGCTCTCGGATCTTCAAAAAGCACCCTCCTCTGGCAGCTCTTGCAAGAGGGACTTGTCCTAGCGCTGGCCGGCTGCCTTGTGGGAACGGCGCTCGCTGTCGTTCTCACTTCTCAAGTCGCCCCGCTTCTAGCCGCGCTGATTCCAGATTTGCCGGTGGGGCTCGACGCTTCTCTTAGCTGGAGACCGATTCTCCTTGCGGTAGTTCTCTCGATCGCCGGATCCTTGATTTTCACCGCGGGTCCAGCGCTGCGCGCGATCCGCGCCGACACAGCAAGCCTGATCCGCGAGGACGGCGGAATCGGCGGGCGGCGCAAATCGAAATTCCTGCGCTTCCTTGTCGCGGGCCAAGTCTGCGCCTCGGCAGTGCTCCTCGCGTTCACTCTGTTGCTCGTCTCGGGCCTGTCGAGCGCCCGCTCGGCGGAAATGGGCTTCGAAGCCGATTCGGTGGCTGCCGGTTCCGTTGACTTTGAGGCTTTGCGTCTTGACGGCGAGTCACTCGCCGCTCGCCAGCTTCAATTCGCTGAGCGGTTCGGTCAGCTACCGGAAATTTCCATGGTGGCCCTGAGTTCCCGACGACCGCTGGAGATTGGGGGTCAAAAACGTCACGCGGTGCCGGCAGGATCCTCGTTCGATGGAAATAGCGAGAAGCACTTCATCGATCTCCATAAGGTGTCGCCCGACTACTTCAAAGTCCTCGGCATGAAGACGCTCTCGGGTCGCACTATCGAGCTGCAGGATACCCACAACGCCCGCTCTGTGGCGGTGGTCAACCGGGCCTATTCGGAGAAATTTTTCGCGGGTGCAGACCCCATCGGCAGGCAGCTTCGCACCGACGATGGGGGGATCCTAGAAGTGGTAGGCGTTGTCTCAAACAGCGGCCACTCCGGTCTTGACAGCGACGCGCTGCAGCAACCGAGACTTTTCGTCAGCCTGTCCCAAGAGCCTTCAGCAGTGGTCCACGTTCTCGCCCGAGGACAGGGACTCGAGGTTTCCTCGGCGCTCCGGGCGATGCGCAGCGCCGTTCCCCAGCTGGAGCCCTCGCTCTCGGCGTTCTCGGTGAGGCCGCTTGCTCAGCAGGTCGACACCTTCCTCGTCCTCCCTCGCCTCGTCGCCGCCATCCTAGGCGCCTTCGGCAGTATGGCCCTCATTCTTTGCAACTTGGGCCTGTACGGGACACTCGCATACGGCATTGCCCAGCGAGCGAGAGAAATCGGTCTTCGTAAATCCGTGGGCGCCAGCAATCTTTCAATCTACAAAATGATTGTAGGCGAGGGGTTGGTGCTCACCTCAGCCGGTCTTCTTGCGGGCATAGCGCTCGCTCTGGCTTCTGCTTCCAGCCTGACCCAGCTCCTCTATGGCGCCAGTCCCTTTTCAATCTCTACCTACCTATGGACGGCTATAACGCTCCTAACAACAACGACGGTTGCGTGCACCCTGTCATCACGCTCCGCCCTCCAAATCGAGCCCTCCATGCTCCTTCGCAAAGCCTGAATGCTGACTGCCCTGTCGGCGGCAAATGGGAGCTTTCCGAAATCATCGACCTACGGCCCGACACAACAACCCAATCCGAAAGGAAAATGCTATGAACAACGATCTTTTCGACGAACTGAACGTAACCGAGCTGGAAGAGCGCCTTGAGCTGGCCGACCGCTGCCTCTGCCGTATCGGCAG
>JBCCLG010000806.1:0-2968 GCA_039027015.1 Acidobacteriota bacterium
AGCTGCTCGACCTTTCCTCCCAGCTCAGCCAGTGCGCCAGCCGCGCGCCGGTTTCACAGGATCTCAGCCGGCTGCTCGACGACTACGGCCGCCTGCTGCCCGACGAGCTGAAGCGAGTCCACGCCCGCCACCTCGAGATGCCCTACCGCGTGCTGCTGCGCCTGATGGCCCGCCGAATGGAGCTGGCCTCCGTCAATCCGGATCTCGGCTATCGCAGCGCCGATCAGCTGAAGGAAGACCTCGAGACGGTGCTCGCCAGCCTCGAGGCCCACCGCGGCGAGCACGCCGGGGCCTTCGCCGTGCGGCGCCTGCTGCGCCGCGTCGAGACATTCGGCTTTCACCTCGCCGTGCTCGACATCCGCCAGGACGCCCTGCTCCACCGCCAGGTGGTGGCCGAGGTGCTGACCGACGATCGCTGGCCCGATCGCCCGGCGCAGCGCCGGGAAGGCCGCCTGCTAGAGCTGCTGGAGAAGGCCGAGGCGCGCGACCTTCAGGGCTCGCCCGGGGGCGGCGATTCGGCCGAGGTGCGGAGCACCCTCGACGTTTTCGGCACCCTGGCCGCGGCCTACGCGCGCGACGGACGCGAGGACTTCGCCGGCGCCTTCGGTCCGTTCATCATCAGCATGACCGAGGGCGCTGACGACGTGCTGACGGTGCTGCTCCTGGCGCGCTGGGGAGGCCTGGTGGATGACGCCGGCGAGGTGCCCCTCGACGTGGCGCCGCTCTTCGAGACCGTGGGCGATCTGCGCGCGGCGCCGAAGATACTCGACGGGCTCTTTTCTCTCGCCGCCTATGCCAGGCACCTCGAGCGCCGGGGCCGGCGGCAGGTGGTGATGATCGGCTACTCCGACTCCAACAAGGACGGCGGACTGTGCGCCTCGCGCTGGGCGCTGCACGAGGCGCAGACCGCAATCGCCCGCGTCGCTGAAAAACACGGCGTGGAGCCGGTGATTTTTCACGGCCGAGGCGGCACTATCAGCCGCGGCGGCGGCAAGACCCAGCGGGCGGTCGAGGCCTCCCCGGCGGGCAGCCTGCGGGGCCACCTGCGCACCACCGAACAGGGCGAGGTGATCAACGCCCGCTACGGCCTGCGGGGCATTGCGCTGCACGGCTTCGAGACCACCCTGAGCGCCGTTCTCGAGCATTTGGCGCGCCCGCGCGGCGAGGATTCTCGGGAGGCTCGGTGGCGCTCGATCATGGCGGAAATCGCCGAGGCCAGCCGCCGCACCTACCGCGACCTGGTGTACGACGATCCGCGCTTCTACGGCTACTTCCGCGCCGCCACGCCGATCGACGTAATCGAGCGGCTGATGATCGGCTCGCGGCCGGCGTCGCGCCGGGCCAGGCGCGGCATCGAGAACCTTCGGGCCATCCCGTGGGTCTTCTCGTGGACGCAGAACCGTCATTTGCTGCCGGGCTGGTTCGGCCTCGGCAGAGGACTCGAGGGCGCGCTCGAAGTCCACGGCCGCGACGCCATCGCCGAAATGGTGGCCGACTGGCCGTTTTTCTCCACCCTGCTCGAGGACGTCGAGATGGTTTTGGCCAAGGCCGATCTGCGCATCGCCGAGCGCTACTCCACCCTCGACGAGGAGAACGGCGCGGACCTCTTTGCGGGGATCGCCCGAGAATTCGCCACCACCGAGTCTTTGGTGCTCGAGCTGCAGGGTCGCCGCCACGCGCTCGACGCGGATCCGGCGCTGCAGCGCTCGATCCGACTGCGCAACCCCTACATCGACCCCATGAGCTTCCTGCAGATCGACCTGCTCCGCCGCTGAGAGCCGGCGGCCGCAGGGACGAGAAGCTGCTCCAGGCGCTGCTGGCCTCGGTGCACGGCATCGCCCAGGGCCTGCAGAACACCGGCTAGCTCGCGCCGCGCCTGCGGTATCATGCGGCCGTTGCGATGTCATCCGAAGTGAGCCCCACCAGCCTCGGCCCCTATCGGGTGCTTCGGCGCCTCGGAGCGGGGGGCATGAGCACGGTCTTCGAGGCGGAGGATCCTCGACTTGGCCGCCGCGTGGCCCTCAAGACCCTTCCCGAGGCCTGGGCGGAAGACGAGGAGCACCTTCGGCGCTTTCGCCGCGAGGCCAAGACCCTGGCCTCGATGAATCATCCCAACATCGTGACCCTCTACTCGGTGGAGGACACCGAGGGGGCGCTGCTGCTCTCGATGGAGTGGGTGGACGGCGCCACCATGTCTCAGCTGGTGCCCGAGGGCGGCCTGCCGCTTCCGACCTTCTTCGCCTATGCGCTGCAGATCGCCGACGCCCTCGATGCCGCCCACCAGCGCGGCGTGATCCACCGCGACGTCAAGCCCGGCAACATCATGGTGACGCCGGATCAGCGCATCAAGGTGCTCGATTTCGGCCTCGCCAAGCGCGGTCAGCCCGCGGAGGGCGACGGTGATCTGCTCGATAGCCTGACGCTCACCGCGGGCGGCGAGATGGTCGGCACGCTGCCCTATATGTCGCCGGAGCAGATCCAGGGTGAGCCGATCGATCACCGCAGCGATATCTTCTCCCTCGGCATCCTGCTCTACGAAATGGCCACCGGCGAGCGCCCGTTTCAGGGCTCGAGCTGGGCCGAGCTGGCCTCGGCCATCCTGCGCGACGACCCGCCGTCGGCCTCCGAGAAGAACCTCGAGCTGCCCAGGCACCTCGGCAGGATCCTGCGCCACTGCCTGGCGAAGGACGTCAAGCGCCGCTTCCAAACCGTGCTCGACCTGCGCAACGAGCTGGCGGAGCTGCAGCAAGAGCTGCAGACCGGCGAGCTGCCGAGCAGCGTCGGCGCCGCGGTGAGCTTTCGCCGCCGGCGCTTAAGCCGCCGCTGGCGGCCCGTGGCCGGAGCAGCCGGCGCGCTGCTGCTCGGCGCGCTGGCGATCTGGGCTCTGCCCCGCTTCTTTTCCGCCGCTCCGGAGGGGCCGGCGACGCCCCGGGCCGGCAGCGGTGCGGCCACCTCGGCCTCGGCCCTC
>JBCCLG010000807.1:0-2968 GCA_039027015.1 Acidobacteriota bacterium
GGGGGCGGCGGCGGCCGCCCCCGACTCCTGGGTTCCCGCACCGGCGTTGGCGGTGAGGTCGGCGACGGCCGCCGAGGCGTCGAAGCGCACGACGGTGGTCGACTCGATCTGAGCGATCTCGTCGCGCACCGAGACCGCGACCGAGTGCTCGCCGTCGCGCATGTTGAGCATCATGCGATAGCCCGCGACCTGGCCGAGGGCGGTCATCAGCTGGTCGTTGGGGATGGTCACCGGCGCCGGCAGGCGCTGGACCGGCGAGAGGTTGCCGCTGCCCGCGGCGCGCGCGCCCACGTAGATCGAAACCCGGCCGTCGTGAGTCCGCTCGCCGGGCGCCAGCACCAGCTTGCCGAGCGGAAATTTGACGATCACCGGCACCAGATAGCCGCGGCCTTTATCCGCTTTCCTGGGCGGCCCGAACTCGGCCACCACGCCGAGGGGGTTCTTGGTGTCCTTGAAGATCAGGGCCGACTGGGTCCGCACCTTCATCTGCTCCTCGGTGGAGCGCTGGCGAAAGCTCTCGCGATGGCGCACCTTGAGACCGTCGCGCCGCACGGCCACCTTCACTCGGTGGTCGTTGCTCTCGTCCTCCGGCGCCTCGAAGCCCAGGGAGTAGAAGGTGCCGAGGTCCTGCTGAACGCGCCGCATGGCGCCGGTGAAGTCGCGGCTGCTCAGGGTGGCGAGACCGCCGGTGGATTGGGCCAGAATCTGCATGGAGGCGCGGAAGTTGGAGCGCTCGAGGGTCTCAAACCCCTGGTCCCAAACCTGGCCGAGGTCGGCGGCGTCGGCGGCCTCGTCAAAAAAGGCGGTGCGCTCGGCGAGCGATGGGCCCTGGGAGCCGGCGCCGGCTGCCAGCATGGTGTAGAAGGTCACGCGGCTGGCGTTGGCCCGTTTGCCCAGGCGCTCGAAGGTTTGGGTCGCGTCGTAGTCCCGACCCTCGAGGTCGGCGTTGATGAGGCCCGGGGGGGCCTTGCGGGCAAAAGCCTGGATGAGGGCCTCGCCGGGGCGCAGGGAGAGCCCGTCGCTGACGTAGAGAAGCGCCTTGCGACCCTCGAGCCCCGAGAGGCTGTCGACCAGGCTGCCGAGGGTCTCCACCGTGGCTACGGTGCGCCCGAACTCGCTTTGGGCGTAGGTGCGAATGCGCTGCAGGATGCTGTTCCAGTCCTGCTCGAACTGCCCCGGGCCCAGGCCCGGGCCGGCGAAGGTGGCGGCGTCGCGGTCGAGGTCGGTCTGCTGCAGCTCGCGCAGGATGCTCAGGCGATCGAGGCCGGAGAAAGCGCCGGTGGCGCCGCCCTGGGCGATCTCGTCGAGGGCCGCGGCCAGGTCTCGCGGATCTCGGGTCAGGCCCTGACGGATGTTGAGACTGCCGTCGTAGCTCATCAGGGTGACCCGGTCTTCGTCGCGCAGATTGAAGAAGAGCGAGCCGCGCAGGGCGTCGATCACGCGGTTGCGGTTGCGCGGCGCGATGTTCTGGTTGTCGATGAAGACCACCAGATTGAGGCGGCTCGCTTCGTCGGTCGTGGCTTCGGCTGCGGCGGCGTCTTCATCCGCTCCGAGGGCCGCGGCGGTCTCGGCGCTGCGCGTCGTGGCCTCGGCGGCGTAGAAGTTGGTGATGTCGACCGGCTCTCCGTCGCGGTAGACCTCGAAGTCGGCGGCGGTCAGCCCGGTCACGGGGCGGCCGTCGCGGTCGGTGACGAAAACCTCCAGGTTGACGAGGTCGACCTCCACGGTGTCGAAGAAGCTCTCGCCCACCTCCTGGGCGAGGGCCGGGGAGGTCCACAGGAACGCCGCCGCCAGGCATGCGGTGATCGAGGCAGCGTGCAGGGTCAGCTTCTTCATGGAGAGCATCGTCTTTCTCCTCTTGAGTGAGCCCATGGCTCCGCGGAGCCGGCCTGGCAAAGGGGCCGGGAGGCGGAGGCCAACTAGATGGAAGACGGTCGGGACAACCGCCAAAATCGTGATCTGAGGGCAAGATAGCAGATCCCCTAGAGAGGACTCGCAGCTCGTCCCTTCACGGAGACAGGTGGGCCCAAAAGCCGCGAGTTGCCTCCATGGAGGGGCGACTGACGCGCGTTGCGAGACGGCCTATCTCAACCATTTATCTCGCCCGGCGCGGGCTCTCGACCTCAGCCCGCGTTCGTCGCTTCGTCGGCCGCCTGCTCAGCCGCCGCGGCTGCGAATCTGCGGGCGACCGCCTCGGCGTCGATCGTCGCCACCGCGGTCGACTCGGACTTCGAAATCTCGTCGCGCACCGAGACCGCAATCGAATGCTCTCCCGGCTTCAGATGGAGCATCAGGCGATAGCCGGCCTGCTGACCGAGGGCCTCCTCCAGGCGGTCGTCGGGTACCTGGATCGGCGCCGGCGTCTTTTGAATCGGCGAGACGCCGCCCGCCGCCTCCCGGGCGCCCACGTAGATCGAGACCTGACCCCGGTGGCTCCCTTGGTCGGGCGTCAGAACGATCCGGTCGAAGGGAAACTTGACGAAAAGGGGCACCAGATAGCGCCCTTCGTCGTCGGCCTGGGGCCTGCCGAATTCCAGGCTCACGCCGAGCGGGTTTTCGCTCCGGGCAAAGAGGAGGGCCGAGCGGGTGCGCACCGCCATCCTCTCTTCCGGGGACCGCTGGCGGAGGCTCTCGCGGTGGCGCACCCGCAGGCCGTCGCGCAGCACCTCGACGCGGATCCGCAGATCTTCGAGGGAAGAGTCCGGCGCCTGGAAGCCGAGGGAGTAATAGGTGCGCAGGTCCTGCTTCACCCGCCTCAGGGCCTGGCTGAAGTTGCGCGTTGACAGCGTAGCGAGGCCGCCCGTGGACTCGGCGAGAATCTCCATGGAGCCGCGGAAATTCGATCTCTCAAGGGTTTCGAGGGCCTCGCTCCACACCTGCCCGAGGGTGGCGGCGTCCGCCGCGGGGTCGAAGAAGGCGCCGCGCTCTGCGGGGGTCAAGGTTTGGGCGGTGCCGCCCGCCGCCAGCA
>JBCCLG010000808.1:0-2966 GCA_039027015.1 Acidobacteriota bacterium
GCCAGCAGGACTTCGACTGGATCGCCCGGCACGGCGACGGCTGGATGACCTATCCCCGCGGTCTCGATCTGCAGGCCCGCCTTCTCGAGGATTGGCGGGCCAGGGTGGCGGCTGCCACCGGCGGCCCGCCCAAGCCGGTGATGCAGCCGCTCTACATCGATCTCGCCGCCGATCCCGGCGCCCCGCCGCGCCCGATTCACCTCGGCCTCCGGCTCGGCATCGAGGCCCTGCGCAGCTATCTCCGCGCGCTGGAAGGAATCGGCGTGCACCACGTGGCGCTCAACCTTCGCTTCAACCAGGCTGATATCGAGACCACCCTGCGGCGTCTAGCGCGGGAGCTGCTGCCGGACTTTTCCACGGGCGAGGCCGACGCTTCCTGAGGACCTCAGTTCCCCCGCGCCCTTCAGAGCCGAGAACGGCGCCTTGCGAGCCGCTCAGAAAAGAAAAATCACGGCGCCGATGAGGCCGTGGGACAGCAGGAAGAGAAAGGACATGGCCGCGAGGCCGAGCCACGTCTTGCGCATCAGGCGCATGGCCACGGTCCGCGGCCCCCCGGGCAGGATCTCGATCCGCTCGACGCCGAGCATCCGCCGGCCGGTCAAGGCGCCGTCGCGCCTGTCAAAAACTCCAAAGGCGCAGACTTCCTGACCTGGCCGCAGCAGGCGCTCCTCGACCAGGTCTTCGGGCATCACGTGCTTGCCGGGGGCTAGCCGAACCTTTTCGTAGTCTTCCTCGCGGGTCGCGAAGTCATCGAGGGCCGCACCCGGCCCGGCGAGGGACCTCTCGAAGTTCTGAACGTCCCGTCCGCCCCGCAGGCTCTGGGCGGCCTCCATCACCTTCTCGGCCTTCCAGCTCTTGGCCATGGACCGCTCCAGCTCGAGCAGGCCCACCAAGCGAACGCTTCCCGCGGGGCCGACGAGCGTCGCCGGCACTCGGCCCATGCCCCTCAGCTTCAGGACCTTTCGCCTCTTGTTCTGGACATGACTGAGCTGCCTCGTGGAGACTTCGACCGACCACGCCAGGGCCGGTTCGCCGGAGATCGGCGCCTCCCGTGCGTCGCCTTCGACCCGCCCGTAGATGGCGCAGACGGAGCCATCATCGGGCCACTCGCCGCGCAGGGCCGCGCGCAGCCAGCGCACCTCGCCGGGCCACGCCACCACCGAGATGGCGGAGGCCAAAAAGAGGGTGCCAAAGATCGCCAGCCCCAGGGCAAGAGGGATCGCGCCGGCGGTAAGCCGAGTCTGCAGCACCAGGGTGTAGATCACCGACAGGACCGCATAAATCGCCAGCATCAGCAGGCAGGAGTTCCGATTGGCGTCGGATCCCGAATCGTTCCCGATTCGATGGGCTGGGTGGTTTGTTCTCATAGAGAAATCGGCGGAGCGAGAAGTCGGTAGCTCCGACAGCACAGAAATCCGGCGGGCGCATCGAGTGATCGCCAAGTTTCGATCTGAATCGAGGCGCACGGGCGAGGTCGTTCTCAGCCCTCGATTTCCTCGTCCCAAATCGCCCAGAGCGCCGGGCTTCCCGCGTCTTCGAGAACCCCTCGCAGGCGCTCGCGAAACGCCTGCTCGTGACGCTGGAGCGCCAGGGCTCTCATCGCCTCCTCGGCGCGGCGAGCGCCGCCCTCCGCCACCACCTCGACCAGATAGTCGAGGGCTTCCGGTCGCCGGGTCAGCGCCATCGCCATCGCCAGCGCTTTGCGGAGCTCCTCGTCGACGGCGTGCCGGTGGGCGCTGCTCAGCGGCGCGACCGCGCCTTCGAGGCGCGATTCACCGAGCGCGAGAGCCGCCACCTGGGCCACCTCCAGGCTGCTCGAGTCGAGACAATCGACCGCCAGCTCGAGGGAAGTCTCCGGCGCCAGGGCGAGGAGCGACCCGAGGCACTCGGAGGTCACCTCCGGCTCTTCGTCGCCCAGGAGCGCTTTGAGCCTCAAAACGGGCTCTGCCTCAAGGGGGCTCGCGCCGCCGAGGGCGCGGGCGGCCTCGGCGCGAACTTTCCACTGCGCGTCGGCGAGGAGCCTCACGACCTCGAGCACCGCCCGCGGCTCTCCAGCGTCGATCAGGCCGTGGGCGCACACGCCGCGAAGCTCGGCCGCGGTGTCGATTGGCGGCCCCCACGACGGCTCCATCTGCACGTGGCGGATGCCCTTCCTGAAGAGCTCCCCGGCCGGCTCTTCGAGAGCGTGGAGAGAGCGGGCTACGGCGGTTTTGGCGAGGCAGCCCTTATCGCTCTTCACCGGATCGATCAGGCAGCGATCGAACGCCGACGCCATGATCGGCGCCAGCTCTGAGAGGCCGAGCGCACCGGCGATCTCGGCGGCGCGCGCCACAACCGGGGCGGTGCGCTGACCAAGCGCCTTGCCTAGTTCGCGGACGACGAGGGCGGTATCGCCTTCCTGGCGGAGCGTGTTGAGGTCTGCAAGGCGCTCCTCAAGGCCGGGTCTTTTCGCCATCTTTCTCACTCCCGAGTCGCCGTCACTCCCGGATCGCCGTATCGGGGTTCACGAAGGGCGAACCCGGGGACTTGCCGGGAGGCAAGGATATCTTGGGCGTCTCGGGAGAGTCTGGAGACCAGGCGCGGTGGGGTTCTCCTTCGGCGGTGCGTTGGGGCCTCTCGGATGCCCAGCAGTTTGCGGCGCGCGTCGACCGGATTTTCGATCGCGCGCTGGATTCTGAGAGTCTCGAGCGGACGCGTCCTTTGTGGTGAGGGTCTACTCCCACCACCGCAGGAATCCTGAATTCACCGACAGCGGCTCACAGGTTTTTTGCCGGAGCCGCTCCCGCCCGAGTTCTAGCGACTCGATTCGAGCAGGTGCGGCTCCAGGGCCTTGACGAGGTCGGTGAATTCAGGATTCCTGCGGTAGAGGGAGTAGACCCTCACCACAAAGGACGGGTCCGATCGAGACTCTCAGAATCCAGCGCGCGATCGAAAATCCGGTCGACGCGCGCCGCAAACTGCTGGGC
>JBCCLG010000809.1:0-2957 GCA_039027015.1 Acidobacteriota bacterium
CCGAGCGGGCGACGCGCGGGTCGTTCGTCTGGGTTCGATATCTCGCCGATCTAGGATTCGCCCGTCGCGAGAGCCGAGGCCCTCTGGGAGCGCGGGCCGTCGGTGCGGGACGGATCCGCGGACGGCTCGCTCTCGAGCAGGAAATTTTCGAGTTTGCGGGCGAACTCGCCCGGCGACTCGGCGTGCGGCAGGCTGCCGGCCTGCTCGAAAATCTCCAGCTCGCCGCGGGGCAGCCGCGACAGCCAGGGATGCGCGCTGGTCACGCCGCCGGCGGCGGCCATGCGGCCCCACGCCAGCCACGTTGGCTGCCGGATTCGGCCGAGCACACGCCGCGCCCCGGGATCGTCGAGCGCGCCGCTGAGGTAGGCCGCCAGCCAGCGCTGGCGACCCGGCCGATGGGCGTGGGCGTAGTGCAGATCCACCAGCGCGTCGTCCACCTGGTGGGGCGACGCGTAGACCTCGCCGCGCAGGGAGCCGGCGATCGATCCGCGGCTGGTGTAGAGATTGAGCGCCGAGGTCCCGAGGATCGGCAGGCGCAGAAGACGGTGCAGCACCGCGTCGCCTCTCCTTTTCCCGCGCGGCGAGAGACCCGAGGGCACCACCAGCGCCAGGCAGCGCACCCGCTCCGGCAGGTCGGCGGCTGCGCGCGCCGCGTAGCAGCCGCTCGGGCCGGCGGCCACCAGCACCGCGGGCCTCCCGATCACCCGGCCAAGAAAATCCTCCAGCCACTCGGCGTAGAGGGACGGGCTGGGCGAGGCCTCGGGCGGACCCGAGGAATGGCCCCACCCGGGCAGGTCAGGGGCGAAAACCTCGAAGGACGAGGCCAGGCGCTCGGCGACCTGCCGCCACTCGGCCGAGCTGTGGCCGGCGCCAAAGGAATGCAGCAGCACCAGAGGTTCGCCGCTGCCGAGGCGCTGGTAGGCGATCTCGGCGCCGCGCCAGCTGCAGGAATCGCGGCTTCCCCACGTGGTTTCGGGCACGCGCCGGGCTCTGCGGGCGACCGCCGCGTTGATCAACGCCGGCACGCCGACCGCCGCCGATCCGAGAAGCAGACCCTGGATCAGCCGCCGGCGGCGGCGCCGACGCTGTTCTTCTTCGAGGCTGCGTGCCATGGGCCGGAAGATAGCACGCACGGCCTCCTGCCGCGGCGCGGCATGACGCTCGCGACGGCTGCTCTAGAATGGGCGTAAGGAGTCCTTTTCATGCCCCTACAGCCCATCGTTCGCCTCGGTCACCCCGCCTTGAGGGCGCCGGCCCAGCCGGTCGACCTCGAGACCCTCCAGCAGCCCGAGATGCGGCGCCTGATCGACGACATGCTCGAGACCATGATCGACGCCGACGGCGTGGGCCTGGCGGCGCCCCAGCTGGGCATAGAGCAGCAGATCTTCGTCTACGCGGCGATCGGCGAGGAGCAGACCGGAGAGGCCGAAGCCGAGCACCGGGTGCTGATCAATCCCGGGGTCGACCCCGAGCCGGGCGAGCCCGTGTACGACTGGGAGGGCTGCCTGTCGATCCCCGACCTGCGCGGCCTGGTCCCCCGCCACCACGCCGTGCGGGTCACCGGCTTCGACCGCCACGGGCAGGCGGTGAGCTTCCGCGCCGAAGGCTACGAGGCGCGCATCCTGCAGCATGAGTTCGACCACCTGAACGGCATCACCTTCGTCGATCGCATGCGCGATCTGCGCTCGCTGTGCTTCGGTGCCGAGTGGGAGGAATTCATGACCGAGCCCGGCGAGCGATGAGGCTAGCCGACGTCGCGGCAGCGGCCTTTGAATAGCCGCCGCCTGATCGTCGCCTACGCCGGTCGCCATCAGCGGCCGGCCTGGAAGCCCCTTTACGACGACTATCGGACGCGCATCGAGCGCGACCTGCCGGTCGAGGAGCGATTCATCAAGGTGCGCGGCTCGAGCGAAGACCCGGGCCGCCTGCGCGCTGAAGGCGCGGCCCTGCTCGCCGCTCTTCCCGACCCTTGCTGGACTTTCGCCCTCGACGCCTCCGGCAAGCGCTTCGATTCGCCGGGCTTCGCGGCCAGACTCGCCCAGCTGCGCCGGGAGTGGCCGCATCCCGTGGCTTTTCTCATCGGGTCAGACCTGGGTTTACACGCCGAGGTCCTCAAGGGGGCCCGCGGGCGCCTCTCGCTCGGCAGCATGATCCTCGGCCACGAGCTGGCGCGGCTGGTTTTATACGAGCAGATCTACAGGGCTCTCGCCATCGAGAAAGGATCGGGCTACCACCGAGCCTGATCCAGGCGCGCCTCCCCGCGCGGGTGGAGGGGGGCGCCGCGCCTAAAACCAATGGGTCGGCAGCGCCGAATATCCCAGCGTCGCACCCGGCTGGCTCACGCCGATTTCGAGGTCATAGCCGCCGTATTGATCGCCTCATAGCTCGACTCGCCTCGGGCGGAATCCCCGCCAAGAGACGCCACAGATCCGCACATCCCGGGTCAACCCGCACTGCCACAGGCGGTGCACCTCGCCGACCCCGATTCTCTGAATCGCCGCCGCGGATTCGCAGCCTGCCGACCCACAAGGAACCGCTTTCTCCTATGCACAACACCACGGTATCCCCCGCGAAGCCTTCCACCGCGGAACTCCAGGAGCTCAAGCAGGCGCTGATCGTCAAACGTGAGCAGGTTCTGGCGCTGTATCGCCACGACGTGAAGGTCGGCCAGCAGTCGACCGACGTCAACTCGGACGATTTTGCCGATCGCGCCAACAACTCCTACAACCGCGAGACCATGTTCGCGCTCTCGGACACCGAGCGCCAGCTGATGAACGAGATCGACGCTGCCCTCGACCGTCTCGAGGCGGGTACCTACGGCATCTGCGAAAACTGTCAGTGCATCATCGCGATCGAGCGACTGCGAGCCATCCCCTGGGCCAGGTACTGCATCGACTGCGCCGAGCTCGCCGAGCGGGGACTCCTCGACCCCTGAGCCCGAGACGCTCTGGAGCCCA
>JBCCLG010000810.1:0-2955 GCA_039027015.1 Acidobacteriota bacterium
CGATCTCGCCGGCTTTCTCGACGCGCATCTCCACCTGCCCCCAGGCACCTACGGCCTGGGCGTTGACTTCGGGCAGTCGCCAGACCCCACCGAGGTCGCGATTGTGCGCGCTGAAGGTGCGCGTCTGGCGCTGGTGGCCCGCATCTCGCTTCGCGGCATCGCGTACCACGAGCAGGGCTGGGTACTGGGCAAGACCGTTCACGAACGGGTCCGGCCCGCTCTCGGCTGGGGCGTTGACGGCACGGGCGTCGGCAGCGCGGTGGAGCAGCACATCCGCGAGCATCTCGAGAACCCGCACGACCTCTCTTCCTATCAGTGGAACCGGAGCGTTCCGCTGATCGACCCCCGGACTCTCGAGCCCCTCGCCGATGAGCAGGGGCGCGAGCGCACTGTCTCGACCAAAGAGATGGCGACGCAGGTTCTCGAGAACCTGCTGGCGACTTTCGACCTCGAGCTGCCTCACGACCCGGAGGTGACGGAGCAGCTCGAGAATCACAACGCCACGCTCAGCCCGAGCGGCGCCCGGCGCTTCGACAAGAAGGACGACCACATCGTGGACGCGCTCCGCGGTGCGGCCCTGAGGCGCTTTGATCTCGAGCACGGCCTGGCCCTCTCGCCGCCGCCTCTCGAGTCGGTCTTCACGCTCGACCGCGGCTCTCGGACGGTCCGCGAATCGCGATCCGCGCTCGAGGGCTTTGCCCGCGGGGCGCAGAGCCTGCGCGGCGGCGCTGAGGGCGCGGCGAGTCTGCGAAGCGGCAGGTTAGGGGCCGGAGGGCTGCGATGAACGGCTCTCTGACCTCGCCCAGGAGCGAGCCCTTTCGCCTTCCTCCTCCGATCACCCGGGAGCGGATCGAGCCGTGGATCGCCAAGGAGATGGCGGGCTCGCGGGTCGAAAGTCTGGGCCCCTGGGCTTCTCTTGAGATCGACGGGTTCGAGGAGATCCCTCACCCTTCGCGGATCCTGCGCGAGCGCTCGGAGCCCCATCACCAGATCGGCGATCTCTATGAGGAGATCCTAGAGCGCGACGACTTCCTTTCGGCCCTCTACGCCAAGCTCTGGGACGCGGTCCTCGCTCTCGAGTGGTTCATCGATCCGGCGACCGATGAGGAGGCGGCGGTTCTGGGCGCGGATCTCTGCCGCTACGTCCTGACCAAAACGCGCGGCCTCTCGATCATCCTCGGTCATCTATGCAGCGCGCGGCCGATGGGCCTGGCCGTGGTCGAGCGGGTGTGGGACGTGCTCAAGAGCGGCTCGTTCCGCGGCGCCCTGACGCCCGTGGCCATGGCCGATAAGCCGCTCCGCCGCTTTGCCTTCAGGCGCAGGGATAGGGCCCTCGCTGTGCGTCATCTCTCGGGGGAGAGGCGCTTCGTGGTGGCTCCTCCCGGCAAGTTCATCACCGTCAGCCGCGGGTCTCTCGAGACGCCCTGGGGCGCTCCGGAGCTGGACCGCCACTACTGGACCAGCTGGATGACCCAGCACGGCGCGGTCTATTGGTCGCTCGCCGTTGAGCGCTACGCCGATCCGATCCCTGAGGTGCGCTTCCCCTGGCGGCAGGGATCGAATCAGTCGAACCAGGCTTTTCAGGGCCTGGCGACCGCGGCGCTCGAGGCCCTCAATCAGGGCAAGGGCGTCTCGATTCCGCAGGAGCTGGAGACTCAGCTGCACGAGGTCAGCAGCTCGGGAGGCATGTCCTACCCCGAATACATGGCCTACTGGAACCGGATCAAGGCCCTGCGGATCCTGGCCGAGATCCGCACCAGCGGACTCCACCAGGGCCACGGCTCCTATGCCGCCGAGGAGACCTCGAAATCGCTCTTCGTCGAGACGGTCAAACTGGCGGCGCGGCAGCTCGCCTTCGACGTCAAGACCGAGATCCTGGCTCCGATCGTCTCGGTCAATCTCGGGTCGCAGGCGCCGGTGCCGAACTTCCGAATCGACGTCTCCGATGCTGACGATCGCCGCTTGAGGATGGACGGCCTGCGCCTCGCTCGCGAGCTGGGTCTCTCTCAGATTCCTGAGGAGCAGGCCTACCGCATCGTGGGCGTCCCGAAGGCTGAGCCCGGCCAGGAGACGCTGCGCTGGCCCGCGAGGGCCGCCGCGGAGACTCCGCCTCGGGCTGAGTCGGAGAATGAGGAGCCCGAGGCTCAGCCTGAGGATGAGCCTGCCGCGGATCCGGTGGAGGCTCACCAGTCGGCCGCGGTCTGGAGCTTCAGCCAGCGGCGCGAGGTCGAGGAGTTCTTGCGAGAAGCCGAGGCCACCCTCGAAGCGGCAAGGCCCGCGATCGTGGGTCATTGGTCGAGTCAGCGCGAGCGGGTCGAGACCGCCTTCTCCTCGGGCGATCTTGGGAGCGGCGCCGCCTACTCCGAGATCTTCTCGCCGGAAAGAGGGAAGGCCCTGGGGGATCGTCTCCATGCGCTCTATGTCCACGGCCTCGGCCTGGGTCTCCAGCAGCTTCAAAGAGAGGGGCTCGACTGGCGATCCTGGCGCGCTGAAGCGTCCGCGGATCGGCCCGCCGATCTTTTCCTGAGGCAGGGCCCTGAGCTGACGCTGATGCAGGGGCCCGGAAGCTCGACCCTCGAGAACGGCGGAGCCGCCGCTGCCTGGTGGGCCGAGCGGCTCAGCGTGCCGCGGGACGTCTTCCTCGGGCTCGATGAGGCCCTCCGTCGCCTGGCCTTCACCGTGGCGGGCGTCGAGGACGTACGCCTCCTGGGGGCGATCCAGCGCCTGCTGGCCCAGGCCCTCGCCGAGGGCTGGGATCGCCAGCTCTTCAGGGAGCGGCTCGAAGCGCTCTACCGAGAGCGGGGCCTCCTGCCGACCTCCTCCTGGCACGCAGATCTCCTGCTGCAAAACGCGCTCGCCCAGTCGGCCGGGGCCATCCGCTGGGAGCAGACCGTGGGCAATCCGTCGGCACGCCGGCTGGTGCCCTATCTGCGCTTCGGCACGGTTGGCGACAAC
>JBCCLG010000811.1:0-2953 GCA_039027015.1 Acidobacteriota bacterium
CTCGGCCGCGACCTCGGAGGCCCTGGCACGCTCCCGCTGTCGCTCGGCCTCCGCCGAGGCTACGGACCGATAGAGCAGCCAGGCAGGGGTCCGGGCGAGGAGAATCGACGCCGCCCACGCAAGCGCCCATCCCCTTTGAAAGCCGGCAGGGCGCTGCGCCGCCGCCTCCTCGGCCGGCAGAGAGCGCATCGCGCGCGCCAGGCGCTCCTCGGCCTCAAGCTCGTCGAGAAGGCGTTGGTTCGTCATCAGTTCGGTCTCAAAGGCCTCCAGCTCAGGAGGCGTCAGCGCGTTTGAGAGGTAGCGCTCGATCAGGTCCTGACGCTCGTTGTCGGAGGGATTCAAGGCGCGTCCTCCATGGTACGCGTCCTCCAGCGACTCTGTGCCGCGTCCGCTCGATCTCTTTCACTTTTCATGGACTGAACCTCACTTCTCACGGGCTGACCCTCGAAGGCGCCGCAGCAGGCCAAAACGCTTCTCCTCTCGCTCGAGCAGCTGGCGAAACCTGCCGCGAGCCCTGAATAGAACCAGATTGAACTGGGTTTCTCCGATCTGGAGGTCGCGGCAGATCTGCGCCTTCGGCTCTTCCGTCAGGTAGTGCCGGCGCAGAATCTGCCGATCGCGCTCGGAAGTCATCTCCGCCAGCAGCCGGCGCACCCGCTCTCGATCTTCCACGGCCTGGGCGCGCTCCAGCTGCCCGGCTCCCGGATCTTCCAGGGGAACCGTGCTCACCTCCTCATGGGGCCCTCGCCGGTCTTTCTTCCGCCACTCCGAGTGCACGAGATTGCGCGCCGTACCGCGCACGAAGCCGGCCACTTTGCCCGGATCTTCAAGCCGCCCGGCGCGCAGACTCTCGAGAACGATGCGAAAGGTCTCCTGGGAGAGATCCTGACTGAGCTCGGGATCTCCGGTGAGCCGGCGCAGCAAATAGGAGAGGCCTCGGTCCAGCCTGCTGACCAGCTCGCTCTCGGCGCTGCGGTCGCCGGCCTCGATCCGCCGGGCGAGTCCGCGCCAGAGATCCTCGGCCGAGGCCTGGCTTCCAGCAGCGGCCGCGATCTCGGTCTCACCCGCACGCCCGCTCATCGCGTCCGCCAGTCCCCCTGAACCCCGAAGGCGGCCCAGAAAAACGGATCCCGGTAGCGGGGCCGGCGCCGCAGCTCGAGCTGGGCGGAGCGCAGCGCCGCCGAGGGGGACTCGCCGCCGTCGATCATGGCCCGGTAGAAGGAGGCCATCAATTCGGCGGTGGCCCGGTCCTCCACCCGCCACAGGCTGGCGGCGACCCGCGAGGCGCCGGCAAAGAAGAAGCCTCGCGTGAGGCCGAGAAATCCTTCGCCGAGGACGTCGCGGCCGAGGGCGGTCTCGCAGCCGCTCAGCACCACCAGGTCTGCCTGCAGCCTCAGCTCGTAGATGTCGTGAAGGCGCAGGGGACCCTCGAGCGGGCGCCCTTCGTCGTCGAAGAGGGCGAGGCTGAGGGACGACAGCTCGGGTCGGCCGCTGTCGAGGGTGGCGTGGGTGGCGAAGTGCACGAAGCGGTAGGGCTCGAGGGAGGAGCCTTCGAGAGCTTTTTTTGCGGCCCTGCCGCCCAGCCATGAATCGGCGCGGCCTCCTGAGAGGCGCTGCAGCGCCTCGGCCTCTTGCCGACTCGACGGCAGGCTGGAGGGGCCGCGCGCGCTCCCGTCGCCTGCCTGATGAAACCGCGGATCCGCCACCACCGCCAGCAGCCTCGGCGCGCCCCGCTCCCGGCTCCGCTCCCTCAGCCAGGGCAGCAGCGAGCACGAGGGGAGGTAGAGGATCTCGAAACGGTCGAGCAGATCTCCGGAGCCCTCGGGAAGGGTCAAGGCGGCGAACGGGAGCCTGAGCAGGGGACCTTCGGCGACCACCACCAGCCTGGAGACGGTCGGCGGAAGGCCTCCCGCGGCCAGGGGCTCGAGGAGAAGGCTCGAGAGCTGCTCGAGCTGGCGAACCTGCCGCCGCCTCGGGTCGAAAGTCGAAAGCTCCCGGTAGAGTTCCTCTGCCCCCGCAGCCAGCCTTTTGCGGCCCGGCAGCACAGAGGAGCGCAGGCTGCCTGGGGTCAGCAGCCAGGCGAAGCTGCGCCTCTCCCCGACGGAAAAGGCCAGCAGCGCCGTTGCGGGATCGAGCAGGCCCTGAACCTCCCCGGCCGAGAGAACCGCCGCCTGCTCCGCCCGCGGCGCGTCCACCCGCGAGTCGGCGATCAGCCGGTCGAGCTCGATCGAGAGTCGATGGGCTTCCCGGACCGCGTCCTCGGCGGGTTCGCCGCGGCGACTCGCGCGGGAAACGCGGAATCGGGCCTCCGCGAGTCCTTCGATCACCGCGCGCCGGGCGTCTCGGTTGTGCGCCGAAAGGCCGGGGCTGCCGGCCCTGGCGAGCACGTCGAGAAGGCCCCGCGCCCGGGCCTGATCGGCGACCGCGAACGCCTCGGCCGAGCGGCCGTCGGCGATCATCAAATCGACCAGATCCTCATAGATCGTGCGCTTCAAAGAGAGCATGCCGGCGCGTAGATCCGGGCTTTCGACCTCAACGCGCAGGGACTCTGAAATCTCGCGGGCGGCCTCCAGGTCGCCGAGCGCCCGCTCGAGCTCGCCCAGGGCGCGATGGATCCTGGAGCGCACCCACAGATCTTCGGCCTCGCTCTCTCGGCTGCCGTACGTGCGGTGGCCGCCCAGCGCCTCTTCGGTGAGCACCAAAGCCTCGCGGAGACGGGCCTCCTGCTCGGGATAGCGCGCCAGCAGGACCCGGGCGAGCAGGGTCTTGACCTCGCCGCCCCTCTCAACGTCGTTCTGCGCCTCGCGCAGGGCCGCCGAGGCGCGAAGGGCCGCCTCCGCTTCGCTCAGCCTGCCCCGCTCGAGCTCGAGACGCCCCAGGCTCTGCAGGCTGCTGCCCTCCCCTAGCGGATCGGTCGCCTGCCGGAACAGCCCGAGGGCGGTTTCAAAACGCC
>JBCCLG010000812.1:0-2945 GCA_039027015.1 Acidobacteriota bacterium
CGCCCTCGAGCTGCACGGCGCCGCCTTCGCGCCGCGTCTCGACCTCACCCAGGCGGACCTGCGCTCCCTGGACGGCTCTCCCACCGCGGCCGACGCGCGGAGCCACGAGCGTCTGCGCACGGTGATCGACGACGTGCTCTCCTCCCAGGGCGCCGGGCGCTAAGGGGGAGAGGCAAGAAACATCGCTTCTTGCCCGCGAGGACTTCGGGCGCTAATATGCTTTTAAAGCATAAATCACCGAGAGGACCTCTTGTGTCTCGTTTCCTCACCTTCGTCCCGATCTTACTATGTCTACTCACCCTGGCCACGCCCGCTGCCGCGCAGGAGGCGTGGATCATCGACAGCTTCAACCCAGGTGATGCCTCCCTCGCCATCTTTGACTTCGCCAATCCTGTGCCTGCCCAGGTTGGACCGATCGACATTCCGCTGATCCGAGGCATGACCGGAGGCGGCCCCGGCGGCGATCTCTATCTCGTCAACGGCTCAGAGGGTTTAAATCCGGTGCCCTTGCTCTACCGTCTGGATCCCATCGGTCTTGAGCTCGAGGTGATCGGCGCTATCGACACGCCGTCTTTCCCCGCCGTCCGTGATCTCGCCGTTCTTCCCGACGGCCGCATTCTCATGTCGGCCGACGTGGGGCCGGGAGCCGGCCTCTACACCCTGGACCCCGCTACCGGCTCTGCCACCCTGATCGCCCAGATGGCCGATCCGCCGGTCGCCCTCGCCGTGCTAGGCGGTCGCGTCTTCGCCGGCGCACGAACCAGTCCCGGCCTCGCGGACTATGCCCTCTACGAACTCGACCCGCAGACCGGCGCCCTGACCCTTCTCTTCCCGGTCCCCAACGAGGTCTTCGGGGGCGTGAGCTTCATGGCACCCGGTCCAGACGGGAATCTCCTCTACGCCACCTCGAGCTTCTCGGTGGGTTCGCCGCCTGGCCTCTTGATCGACAACACCGTGATCGACCCCGCCACGGGGATTCTCGAGACTTTCAGAGGAAGTGAAGCAGGACCTCCCCGGTATCAAGGGCTGGCGCTGGTCGAGAATCGCTTTCCCGTCGCGGTTCCCAGCTTAAGCGGAGCCTCGCTGCCGATCTTCCTCGTCCTTTTGCTCGCGGCGGGCCTGACGACTCTTCGGTATCGGGCTTAGCAAACCGCGGTCCGCGGCCTGCCCTTTAGACGGCGGGAAGACCCACGCTGAACCGCCGGCTTGCCTTCGCGCTGACGCGGGAGCGCAACCGGCACTGAATACCCCAAGCCTCAAGACGAGCTGTTGCATGCTTTGGGCTCATAAAAAATCGAAAGGTACTGCCGTGTTTCGCTGCCTATTCTTCGCTACCGTTTTCTTGCCTCTTTCCCTCCTGGCCACGCCCGCCGCCGCGCAGCAGGCGTGGATCATCGACA
This sequence comes from Acidobacteriota bacterium, assembly GCA_039027015.1. Lineage (GTDB taxonomy): Bacteria > Acidobacteriota > Thermoanaerobaculia > Multivoradales > J023 > JAUIJL01. The sequence goes on from JBCCLG010000812.1 coordinate 1,401, forward strand.
GCATGGAGAACGACACCGCGCTCTCCGTTTTTGACTTCACGGATCCCGTTCCGGCTCGAGTTGCGACGATCAACATCCCGTTCGGCAACGGCATGACCGGCGGCGGCCCCAACGGCGATCTCTACCTGATCGACCGTCCCTTGGGCACCAACACGATGGCTTTTCTGTCCCGGCTAGATCCGATCGATCTCGAGCTCGAGGTGATCGGCCCCATCAACACGCCGAATACCCCTCTCGTCCGCGACCTCGCCGTTCTGCCGGACGGCCGCATTCTTATGTCGGCGGAGGTCGGCACGGGAGCCGGCCTATACACCCTCGACCCGGCAACCGGAGCTGCCACCCTGATCACTCAGATGGCCGATCCGCCGGACGCCCTCGCCGTTCTGAACGGCCGCGTTTACGCGGGCGCCAGGATCGATCCTCCCAACAATCTGGATTTCGCCCTCTTCGAGCTCGACCCGCAGACCGGAGCGCTGACTCTTCTCTTCACGGTTCCCGGAGACGTCTTCGGAGGTATGTCTTCCATGACATCGAGCCCGACAGAGAACCTCCTCTACGTCACCTCAAGCTTTGTCGTGGGGTCCCCGCCGTTCCTGCGGATCGACAACACCGTGATCGATCCCGCTTCCGGAGTCATCGAGACCTTTTCGGGAGGTCGGGCCAATACTCGTCCCCTCCAGGGGCTGGCCCTGGTGGAGAACAGCGTCGCCGTGGCCGTTCCCAGCCTGAGCGGCGCCTCGATGCCGGTCTTTCTGGCCCTGCTGCTCGCCGCGGGCCTGGCGGTGATTCGGTACCGCAGCGTCTAGCGACAGCCACATCGGGCGCGCTCCAATCAGCCCTCGATCAGGAGGATGTCGCCATCCGGCGGGCCGGCGTGGGCATAGGCGATCCACCGGTGGTCTCTCGAGACCGAGAAGTCGAGCTTCAGCGGCGGCAGCGGCAGCACGAGGACCGGCTGGCCGACCGCCGCCTCTCGGAAGTAGATTCCGGTTTCGGCTAGCTCCGTCTCGAAGCTATAGATCCCGCGATCGCTCGACATCCAGGCGTGCCACGCCACGTTGTCGAGGACCTTTACCGGCCTGCCGTCCCCCTCGAGCTCCACCCGCCACAGCCCCGGCGTGTGCTGGCGCGTCACGTAGAGCGACTTCCCGTCCGGCGCCTCCTGGGCCGTCCTGACCCCGCAGCGGGTGATTTGCCGGCGAGCTCCGTCCTCAAGCCGGACCCGCCAGACTTCAGGCGAGCCGCCGGTGATCTCGAGTCGGTAGAGAGAGGAACCGTCGCCCGACCAGCCGAGGAGCCCGCCGCTCGGCAGCGAACCCGGAACGACCTGCGAATCGCCCGTGGCGACGTCGACGACGAGGAGCTGCGCGTGATGATCGGCGACCGCGATGCGATCCCCGCCCGGAGACCACAAAAAGGAGTGAATGTGGTTGGGGGGATCGATTCCGAAAAGGCGCTCCAGCCCGCCGCCGCTTTGCGAGAGCCAAATCTCAGATCTCCCGGAACGCCCCGAAACGAACGCCAGCCGATCGGCGTCGGGCCCGA
>JBCCLG010000813.1:0-2939 GCA_039027015.1 Acidobacteriota bacterium
CGCGCGGGCGCTGGTCGAGGTTGTCGATCACGATAGCGATCGAGGTGCCGGTGGTCACGCCCTCGAAGACCCCCGAGAGAATGCGCGGCTGGTCGGGCTCCTGGCGCGGCGTCACCAGCTTCGACTGTCCGGGACGCCGGCGCGCGAGGTCGGGCAGCAGGTCGTCCACCGACAGCTCCAGGCCCGGCGGCACGCCGTCGAGGATCACCACGTTACCCGGGCCGTGGCTCTCTCCCGCGGTGGTGATGCGCAGGGCCTGACCGAAGGAGTTTCCCGCCATTGCCGTGTTCTATCACGCGGCGAGCGGCGCGATTCGCGTTACGCTTTCAGGGTGCTTTCTTCCCTCTCGGCGCGCGCCGTCCGCGGCCTCACGCTGATCTCGACCGCGGCCTGCCTCTGGCTTTCGGGCGCCGCGAGCGCCCAGGTTTTCTCCCAGACCCTCGGGGAGGACGCCGCCTTCGCCATAGCCGGCGACTACCTGTGGACCCTGGGCGATGACCCGGCCTTCGCCGGAGCGGACCTCGACGAGTCGAGCTGGATTCGCCAGCCCATCGGCACCTTTCCCGGATCCTGGCGCGGCGTCGGCTGGCTGCGCTTTCGCGTGCGGGTCGAGCCGGCGGGGGTCGGCCGAGTATTAGGTCTCCGGCTCGAGCAGGAGGGCGCGGCCGAGGTCTTTGTGGACGGCGCCCTCCTCCACGCCTTCGGCATCCCCTCGGCGGAGCCCGCGAGGGAGCGGGCGGACCGCACCGGAGACCCTCGGCCGGTGCTCTTCCAGGAGGCCCGAGAGCACGTGATCGCGGTGCGCTACTCCGCTCATCTTCTGGAGACGCCGCGCTGGAGCGGCCTCTCGCCGCTGGTGGTGATGAGTCTGGGCGACCTGCGCGCCATGCACGAGTCGCGGCTGCGCCAGGTGCGCCTTCTGACCTTCCATCAAATGCTTCTCTCGGGCCTGTTCATCGCCTTCGCCCTGGTGCATTTGATGGTCTTTCTCTTCCGCCCGATCGCCGGGCCCAACCTCTACTGCGGCCTGGCGGCGACGGCGGGGGCGGCCACCGCCTTTCTCAATTTCAGCGCCTTCGTTCAGCGCGATCCCGGCGACTATTGGCTACGCTTCACGGCCTTCCAAATCGCCTTTCTCGCCCTCGCCGTGGCCGCCCTGCGCTTCGTCTACTCCTGCGTGGTCCGCGAGCTGCCGCGCCCGTTCTGGCCCTTCACCGCCGCCGCCGCGGCCCTCGCCGCCGCCGCCCTGGCCAGGCCTTTTCTCACGGTCTCGCTGATCTTCGCCTACATGCTGCTGGTCAACTTCGAGATGATCCGCGTCGTGGTAAGCCGCCCGCGCGAGCGGCGCATCGAGGGCATGTGGATTCTCGGCGCGGGCGCCCTGCCGCTGGCCGTGCTCTCGCCCTACCAGCTGCTGGCCGAGCTGGAGATCGTGCCGGCCCTGTGGTCGTTTCTGACCTTTCCCTCTCCCTACTCTGGGCTGGCGGCGATCATGTTCGCCATGACGGTTTTTCTCGGTCTGGTCTTCGCTCGCACCCAGGGCAGCCTCGAGCGCGAGCTCGAGCGCGTGCACCGGCTGTCGGCCGAGAAGCTGGAGCAGGAGAAATTAGCCCGCCGTCAGGAGATCGAGAAAGCCAGGCTCGAGGCCGAAAACGCCCGCCGCGCCGAGGAGCTGGAGCAGGCGCGGCAGCTGCAGGCCTCTCTGCTGCCCTCGCGGCTTCCCGCCTTTCCGGGCCTTGAGATGGCGGTGCACGCCGCCACCGCCACCGAGGTCGGCGGCGACTACTACGATTTTCTTGAGCACAGGGCCGGTCTGACCGTGGTGGTGGGAGACGCCAGCGGCCACGGCGCCCAGGCGGGCACGCTGGTGGCCGCCACCAAGGGCATGCTGTTGACCTCCGAAGACCTCTCCCCCGCCGCCTGTCTCGATCGCATCTCCCGCGGTCTGCGGGAGATGCGCCTGCGGCGGCGCCACATGGCCCTCGCCGCCGCCCGCTTCGAGCGCGGCGGCAGGCGGGTGATCTTCTCGGCGGCCGCCATGCCGCCCTTCCTGATCTACCGCCAGGCGCGGCGCGAAGTGGTCTCGCTCACCCTGCCGAGCCTGCCTTTGGGCAGCTTTCGGGGCGGCGGCTCGGAAGAGAAGACCCTCGACCTCGAGCCTGGAGACCGGGTGGTCTTGATGAGCGACGGCCTGCCCGAAACCCTCGACGAGGAGATCGAGCCCCTGGGCTATGAGCGGGTGGAGGCGCTGGTGGCCGAGCGCGGACGGCTGTCGCCGCGGGCGCTTCTGGGCGCTCTGGTGGAGGCCGGGCGCCAGCACGCGGGCGGGCGCAGCGCCGATGACGACGTCACGATCCTGGTGGTTGGAATCCGCTGATCAGGTCACGGTCTGGCGGCGCTCGAAACGGGGCTCCAGGTATTCCCCGCTCTCGAGCACCTCGGCGAGGGCCGAGACGGCGTCCCACGCGTCGACGTAGCGCAGGGTGAGCGGATGGAGCCCAAAGCGCATCAGATCCGGCGCGCGGAAATCGCCGATCACCCCGCGGGCGATCAGCGCCTGGACCAGGGCGTAGCCGCGCGGGTGGCGGAAAGTCACCTGGCTGCCGCGCCGGGCGCCGCCGGGCGGGCTGACCAGCTCGAGGGCGGGGCAGCGCTCGCGGACGCAGCGGATCAGCGCGTCGCCCAGCGCGACCGATTTGGCGCGCACCCTCTCGAGATCGACATCGCCACGCCATAGATCGAGGGCGGCGTCGAGCGCCGCCATGGAGAGAATCGGCGGCGTGCCGCAGAGAAAGCGCCGCGGCCCTTCGGCCGGCGAGTAGTCGGACTCAAAGGCGAAGGGATCGCGATGGCCCAGCCAGCCCCACAGCGGCGAGCGCGCCGTTTGATGATGGCGCTCCGCCACGTGGAGAAAGGCCGGAGCGCCCGGACCGCCGCAC
>JBCCLG010000814.1:0-2933 GCA_039027015.1 Acidobacteriota bacterium
CCGGCCGGTGGCGGCGTCGAGAATCGAGAGGTCGAAACTCGAGGTCAGGTAGTGGCCGCCGTTGAACAGCCGGTCGCTGCGCTCGTCGTTGCCGCGGTAGAAAGTCGATGCGAGGCGGGGCCCCACCGGCGGGCGGAGAGGTCGGGGCGGATCGCCGAAATCGTAGTAGGTATTGTTGTGGATCAGCTCCCGAAGCCGGAGTCTCGAGAGCTCCTCCTGGGCCTCCATCAGCTCGCCTCGGGCCGACTGGGCGCGCCACCAGGAGACGCCGGAGAGCAGCAGAAGAGAGGCGGCGATCAACCCGACCGAGGCGCGCTGGCCGCCGCGCTGCCAAGCCAGGGCGGCGACGAGGAGCAGGATGGCGAGGACGATCACGTCGAGATGGGCGGAGAGGTCGAGGGGCGGCTCCTCGGGAAAGTGCACCGCCCGCACCGCGGCCGCGGCGTCTTCGGGAAGACGCTGCAGGTAGGGCTCGGGGTCCTCGGCGAACAGGCCCCGGCAGTGCTCGCAGCAAAAGCCGATCTCGTGATCGCCGTAGTGCAGGCTGAGGTCCGAGACCAGCGGATCCTCGGGCCTCACGGGGCACTTCTCGTTGACCGGTTGCGCCGAGGAAGTCAGCGTCCAGAAGGCCGCCAGGGCGAGGATCGCGAGGAGCGGAATCGTCCGTCGAGACGCCAGAAACCTGGAGCGGCGAACGTAGGAGAGGAGTGGGGGCTCGTGCACTGGTGAAGGCTCTCAGCGATGAATGGGTCCTGTCTGGAGCGTCATCCTAGGTCCCGGATGAACAGGCTATCGCTCCTCCCCGACGCTGGCAATCCGCCGCTGACGCCTGGCTTTACCCTCGGAACGTTTGGCGAGCGACGCGGAGACCTTCCGGTAGAGTCGCGCCATGAAGACACGGATTCTGTCGACGACGCGGGCGAGGCTTCGGTTTGGCGCCGCTGGCCTCGGCTTGCTCGGCCTGGGGCTCCTGGGTTGCGCCAATCCCGGGCCTCCCGCGGTCGACGAGGCGCCCCGGGTGCTCCTGGTGACCGGCGGCTGGGTGATGGCCATGGACGAAGCCGGCACGGTGATCGAGAACGGCGCCGTGGCCGCGGAGAACGGCCGCATCGTCGCCCTCGGCGAGGCCGAGGAGCTGGCCGCGCGCTTTCCCGACGCGCGCCGCCTCTCGGCGGAGGGCGGCGTCATCCTGCCGGGGCTGATCAACGCGCACACCCACGTGCCGATGACCCTCTTTCGCGGCCTGGCGGACGACCTGCCGCTCATGCGCTGGCTGCAGGAGGTGATCTTCCCCGCCGAGGCCCGCTTCGTGGACGAGGCCATGGTGCGCGCCGGCACCCGCCTAGCGTGCCTGGAGATGATCCGCGGCGGCACCACGACCCTGGTCGACATGTATTACTTCGAGGACGCCATCGCCGAGGAGATCGACGCCTGCGGCCTGCGCGGCGTGCTGGGCCAGACGCTGATCGATTTTCCGGCCCCGGACTTCAAGACCTGGGAGAGCGCGGTGGCGGGGGCCCGCTCCTTCCTGCAGCGCTGGCAGGACCACGAGCGCATCACCCCGGCCGTGGCGCCGCACGCGGTCTACACCGTATCGGCCGAGCATCTGGCCGAGGCCGACGCCCTGGCCGCCGAGTTCTCGGCGCCCGTGCTGATTCATTTGGCGGAGCACGCCTCGGAAATCGAGACCGTGGCCGAGCGACTCGAGGATCGCCCGGTGCGTTTTCTCGATGGTCTAGGGCTGCTCGGCGATCGGGTGGTGGCCGCCCACATGGTTCTGCCCACCGAGGAAGAAATCGGCCTTCTGGCCGCCCGCGGCGTGGGGGTCTCCCACTGCCCGCAGTCGAATATGAAGCTGGGCGCCGGCGTGGCGCCGGTGCCCGCCATGCTGGCGGCGGGCGTCGACGTCGGCCTGGGGACCGACGGGCCGGCCTCCAACAACGATCTCGATATGTGGGAAGAGATCGACGGCGTGGCCAAGCTTCACAAGCTCGCCCAGCGCGACGCGACTTTGATCTCGGCGCGCCAGGCGCTCGAGATGGCGACCCTGGGCGGCGCTCGCTCCCTCGACATGGCCGACGAGATCGGTTCCCTGGAGGTGGGCAAGCGGGCGGATTGGATCGTCGTCGGCCTGGACGGCGCCCACCAGCAGCCGCTCTACGATCTGGAGTCGGTCCTGGTCTACAGCACCAAGGCCGCCGACGTGCGCTCGGTGGTGGTGGAGGGTCAGGTGCTGATGGAGGATGGCCGGCTGCTGACCGTGGACCGCGACCAGGTGATCGCCGAGGCGGCTCGGTGGGCCGAGCGCATCGCCCCCGACGGCGCCCTCTGATCAGCCGGAGCGGGGCCGCCCGCCGGCTTCACCCTCCAGGTAGTCCGGCAGGCAGGACGGGCACAGGCCGTGGCTCACGGTGGTCTCCATGTGCTCGTAGAGGTAGTTCTCGAGGTGGGTCCACTCGCCATTCTCGTCGCGGATTCGTTTGCACGAGGCGCAGATCGGCAGCAGGCGCCTCAGGGCCTGGACCTCGGAGCTTTGGCGGCGATGGGCGTCGAGCAGCTGCAGGTGGGTCGAGAGTCTCGAGAGCAGCTCTTCCTTGGCGATCGGCTTGCTCAGATAGTCGTTGGCTCCCTCCTCGAGTCCGGCGGAGCGGTCCTCGGGACGGCCGCGGGCCGAGAGAATCAGGATGGGCAGCTGCTCGAGGCTGTATCTCTCGCGGATTCTGCGGCAGGTCTCGTAGCCTGAAAGGCCGGGCATCATGAGGTCGAGAAGAACGAGATCTACGGGCTCCTCCTCGAGAATGCGGATTCCCTCGAGGCCGCTCGAGGCGATCAGCGGGCGATAGCCGGCGACCCGCAGGTGATTCGCCAGCACCTGCTGAATGACCGGCTCGTCGTCGATCACCAGAACGGTGGCGGGCGGCGCCTCCTCCTCG
>JBCCLG010000815.1:0-2923 GCA_039027015.1 Acidobacteriota bacterium
CAGACTTACGCCTCATGAACGCTTTTCGTGGGCCACTCCTCCCGACAATTCCCATCTCGGCGGCCCAGCAGCGGCCAAGGCGTAGCGAAAATCTGCCGTTTCTGGATGGGATCTAGCTAGGCGCTCAGAAAGCGCTCCAGGATGGTGCGCATCTCCCCGGGAATCGGCAGCGGCTCGCGGCTGTCGAGGTCGACGTAAACCGTGGTGACCGTCGCCTCGAAGCACAGATCGCCGTCGCGCTTGCGGCGGATCGAGTAGGCGAAGGTGGCCGACGAGGTGCCGACCCTGCGCACGGAGAGGTCGACGACCGCCGAATCCCCGAACTCCAGGGGCGCGACGAACTGGCTCTCGACGGCGACCGCGGGGAAGCCCTGGCGCCGCGCGCGGATCATCTCGGGGTAGGAGATCGGGGCCGAGGAGTCGAAGAAATCCTCGAAGGCCGCATGGCAGAGGTGGAAAAAGCGGGGGTAGTAGACGATGCCGGCTCCGTCGACGTCGTCGAAGCGGATCTTCTGCACGGAGGTAAAGGCCATGGCGAGACGATCTCATATTCGCCCCGGCTTTCTCCGCCCGCCGCCGGCCGACCGGGATAGCCGGGGCCGCCGCGCCGCCGTCGTCTGGACCGCCTCTTGGGCGTTGTGGTCTACTTGGCGCCCCGACTTTTCGGCCTCCCCACAGCCATCGTTCAGGAGAGTGAGCCATGAAGGATATCGGCTACGCCCGCCAGCTCTACGTCCAGCCGTTTGACCATCGCGGAAGCTTCACCAAGGGATTTTTCGGCCTTGAGGGTCAGCCGCGCATCGATGTCTCCCTCGACCAATTCGGCCCGGTGGCCGACGCCAAGACGCTGGTCTACCGCGGCTTGCTGCGCGCCATCGAGCTGGGAGTGCCCGCCGAGGAGGTGGGCATCCTGGTCGACACCCAATTCGGCTCCCACATCATCGCCGACGCCAAGGCCCGCGGCATCCAGGTGGCGACCTGCATCGAGAAGTCCGGTCAGCCGATTTTCGACTTCGAGTACGGAGCCTCGTGGATCGACCACCTGCGCTTCGTCAACCCGGCGATGGTCAAGGTTTTGGTTCGCCACCATCCGGAGGTCGACGCCGCCGGCCGCCACGAGCAGATGGCGCGCCTCAAGCAGGTCTCGGACTACGTGCACGCCTCCAACGACTGCTATTTCATGTTCGAGCTGCTGGTTCCGGCCTCCACCGAGGAAGATAAGGCACTCGGCGAGCGCTACGACGTCGAGCGACGCCCGCAGCTGATGATCCAGGCTATCCAGGAAATCCAGGACTTCGGCATCGAGCCCGATATCTGGAAGATCGAGGGCCTCGATCGCCGCGAGGACGCCGTCGCCGTCGGCGCCCAAACCCGCAGCGGCGCCGGCCGCGAGAACGTCGGCAATATCCTGCTCGGCCGCGGCAGCGATAAGGACAGCGTGCACCGCTGGCTGAGCGTCGCGGCGCCGGTGGACGGCTACATCGGTTTCGCCGTCGGCCGCACCAACTTCAAGGCCCCCCTCGAGTCCGTGATCGCCGAGCCGACGGCCGATCGCGCCGCCGCCGCGGTGGAGCAGATCGCCGAGAATTACAGGGGCTGCGTCGACGTGTGGCAGCGGTCCCGCGGCTGATCCTCGCATGCATACTCTGGGCGACCTCAAGCTGAGCCTGGTGTCCGACGGCGCCTTCCGCCTCGACGGCGGCGCCATGTTCGGCGTCGTCCCCAGGCCTCTGTGGGAGAAGCAGAAGCCGGCGGACGACCTCAACCGCATCGCCATGGGCACCCACTGTCTGCTGGTCGAGCGCGGCAGCGACCTGCTGCTGATCGACACCGGCATCGGCGACAAGAACGACGCCAAATTTCGCCGCATCTTCGGCATGGAGGAAGGGGCCCGGCGCCTGCCCGAATCTGTGGAGAAGGCCGGCTACGAGCTGGGCGACGTCACCCACGTGCTGCTGACCCACCTGCACTTCGACCACTGCGGCTGGAATACCCGCGAGGTGGCGGGGCGCCTGGTGCCGACCTTCCCCAAGGCGCGCTATTTCATGAATCGCGGCGAGGTCGAGCACGGCAACTCGCCCAACCGCCGCGACCGCGCCAGCTACCACCCGGTGAACTGGCAGCCGCTGCTGGAGGCCGGCGTCGCCGAACTCTTCGACGGCGAGGCCGAGCCCATTCCGGGCGTACGCGCCCTCGAGACCCCCGGGCACAACGCAAATATGTGCATCGTCCGCCTGGACGGCGGCGATCCCGAGAGTCAGGCGGTCTACTGGGCCGACCTCGTCCCCACCACCGCCCACGTGGCGTATCCGTGGGTCATGGGCTACGATCTCTATCCGCTCGAAACCCTCGCCAACAAAGAGAAGTGGATTCCCCGCGCGGCCGCCGGCGGCTGGCTCTCGATCTTCGAGCACGACGCCGAACAGCCCCTCGGACGGTTGGTGGAAACCAAGCCGGGGCGCTTCGAGGTCCGAGCGCCCTGATGTCCGGGCCCCTCGAGCCAGCTTCGGGCGACGGCGCCCCTGAATCCTGGAGATATCCGTGAGTTCAGCCTACGATCTGATTGTCATCGGCAGCGGTCCCGGCGGCTACGTGGCGGCCATCCGCGCCGCCCAGCTCGGCCTGCGCGTCGCCGTGGTGGAGAAGGATCCGCACTTCGGCGGCACCTGCCTGCACCGCGGCTGCATCCCCACCAAGGCCATGCTGCACACCGCCGAAACCCTCGACGAGATGCGCAGCGCCGACCGCATCGGCATCAAGGTCGCCGAGCCGACCCTCGACCTCGAGGGCACGCACCTTTACAAGGACGGGGTGGTCGGCAAGAACGCCAAGGGCATCGAGTTCCTGTTCAAGAAGAACAAGATCGACGGCATCAGGGGCGTTGGCCGGCTGCTCTCGCCCACCCGCGGAGAGGTCGAGCGCG
>JBCCLG010000816.1:0-2921 GCA_039027015.1 Acidobacteriota bacterium
GCCGAACGATCAGCAGCCCGGCCACCAGCGCGCCGGCGACGAGCGCCAGGCCCATGGAGGTCGCCACCCGGTGCCGGCGCAGGAACTTCCCGAGGCGGTAGGCCGCGGTGGCGGGCGACGCGGCCACCGGCTGACCGTCGAGGTAGCGGCGCACGTCGGCGGCGAGCGCCTCGACGGATGCGTAGCGCCGTCGCGGCTCTTTGCGCAGAGCCTTGAGCACGATGTTGTCGAGATCGCCGCGCAGCGCCGGCGCCGCGAACGGCAGCTCTCCCGCGGCGGCGGCGATCCGGCTCGGCGGACTCGCCTCGGTCTCGAGCACCTGGCGGATTCTGAGGGCGGGGCTCTCCGAATCCCCGTCAAAGGCCCGCCGGCCGGTGAGCAGCTCGAAAAGCACCGCGCCGAGCCCGTAAACGTCGGTGGCGACGGTCATCGCCTCGCCCTCGAGCTGCTCGGGCGCCGCGTAGGCCGGCGTGGCAGGAGCCATCTGGTCGAGGGTCAGGGTGGCGGGGCGGGAGCCCTCCGGCCGCAGAAACTTGCCGACGCCGAAGTCGAGAAGGCGGGGCGTCCCTTGGTCGGTCACCAGAATATTCGACGGCTTGAGGTCCCGGTGGATCACCAGCCGGGCGTGGGCCGCCCGCACCGCCTCGCAGACCTCGAGAAAGAGCCGCAGGCGACCTTTGAGCGAGACCTTCCGCTGCCGGCAATAGTCGTGGATCGGCTGCCCCTCGACCAGCTCCATGGCCAGGTAGGGGACGCCGTCGGCGGTGACGCCGCCGTCGATCAGCCGCGCGATCCCCGGGTGCTCGAGGCCGGCTAAAATCTGCCGCTCGGTTCGGAACCTCTCCTCGAGGTGCGGGGTCGCCACCTCCCAGCGCAGGAGCTTGACGGCGGCGCGCTGCTGAAAATCGCCGCCGTCGCGGCGGGCGATAAAGACCCGGCCCATGCCGCCGCTCGCCAGCGGCTCGAGGAGCCTCCAGGAGCCGACCCTGCGCCCCTCGGCGGGCTCTCCGCCCTCGGCGGCGGCCGAGGCGGCGAGCTCCGAGAAAGGACGGTCGAGGGGGCCGGCGGCTTGCGCGGCGGCGAGCAGCTCCAGGACCTCCTCCGCCAGCTCCCTATCCCCCGGGCAGGCGGAGCGCACCCAGTCCTCGCGTCCCGCGGCCGGCCGGTCCAATGCCCTATCGAGCAGCGACTCCACCCGCCGCCAGCGTTCCGGGTCGCTCACGAGCGCCGCTTTCCGCCCGGCCCGCGCCTGCCGCTGGTCAGCACGAGCCCGCAAGCTCCCGGTGCAGCCAGGCGCGCGCTTTGGTCCAGTCTCGGCGCACGGTGCGCTCGGTCACGCCCAGGGCGGCCGCGGTTTCCTCCTGAGTCATGCCGCCGAAGAAGGTGCACTCCACCACGCGCGCCAGCCGCGGACTCAGGGCCTCGAGGCGGATCAGCGCCTCCTCGACGGCCACCAGCGTCCCCGCCTCCTCCTCGATCGCCACCGCGCGCGTCTCGAGGCTGAGCAGCTGAACATCGCCGCCGCGCCTGCGGGTCTTCCGCCGTCGCGCGTAGTCGACCATGATCTGGCGCATGGCCATGGCCGCCACGGCCATGAAGTGACAGCGATCCTTCCACCGCGGGTCGGGGGCGGCTGCCAGCTTAAGGTAGGCCTCATGCACCAGGGCCGTGGTGTCCAGGGTCGGCGTCATCCGCGCTTCCCGACTGCGCCGGACCTGGCGACGGGCGAGCCGCCTCAGCTCCTCATAAACCAGGGGCAGCAGCTCACCAAACGCCTCCTTTTCGCCCTCGCCCAGCCGGTCCAGCAGCCGGGTCACGGTCTGCGTATCGGGCTCTCCAGGCGGGTGCTCGTCGATGTCGTTTGCGCTGTCGTTCACGGCTTCGCTCGGAGGGTCCGCCGCGGTTTCCCGCGTAAGCCCCGTCGTCCGCCGCCCAGTCTACGACACGCGCTCCGGCCTCTCGCGCCGCGAGAGAGAAGGAGCTGCCGAGCCTGCCCGAGGCTCTTTCTCTTATCTCTGGACTCTGCCGGAGCCGTCGCCGCCCATCAGATTCTCCACCTCCTGGACGCTAACGCGGTTGAAGTCGCCGGAGATCGAGTGCTTGAGGCAGCTGGCCGCGACGGCAAACTCGAGCGCCAGCCTTCGATCTCGATAGCTCGCGAGACCGTAGATGAGGGCCGACGCGAAGCTGTCGCCGCCGCCGACGCGGTCGACGATGTCGGTCATCTCATAGCGCGCCGATCGAAAGAAGCCCTCCCGATCGCGCAGGCAGGCGGACCAGCCGTTGCGATCCGCCGTCATCGACTCCCGCAGCGTCACGGCGAGAAGGGTGAGGTTGGGGAACGACTCCAGAACCCGGGCGGTTAGCCGCTCGTATTTGTCGATCTCGAGGGCTCCGCTCTCCACGTGGATCTCGTCGACGGTCAGACCCAGAGATTTTTGGCAGTCCTCCTCGTTGGCGATGCCGACGTCGACGTGACGCACGAGCTCTGTCATGACCTCGGGCGCGGTCTTGCCGTACTTCCAGAGCTTGCCCCGATAGTTGAAGTCGCAGGAGACGGTGACGCCGGCGGCTTTGGCGGCCTCGACGGCCTCGAGGCTCAGCTGCGCCGCCGACTCGCTGAGAGCCGGCGTGATGCCGGTGATGTGAAGCCACCTGCAGCCGGCGAAGATGCTCGGCCAGTCGAAGAGCTCGGGATCGGCGTCCGCGATGGAGGAATGGGCCCGATCGTAGACCACGCTGGACGGCCGCTGGTTCGCCCCGGTCTCGAGATAGTAGATGCCGATGCGCTCCCCGCCCCGCAGCACCTGGCTGGTATCGACTCCAAAGCCGCGCAGTTCCCGAATGGCGGCGTCGCCTATCGGGTTGGCGGGCAGCCTCGAGACAAAGCCGGAGTCGAGGCCGTAGTTGGCCAAAGAAAC
>JBCCLG010000817.1:0-2916 GCA_039027015.1 Acidobacteriota bacterium
CGGGCTTCTTGGACGCTCCGGGGTCGCTGCCACTCCCGCATCTCAGAGCCTGAGCCGAGCGGTCGGCGCGACGATGACGGCTGACGAGGACCCGAGAAGCTGGACGAAGAAGACGAACATCGGTCGATCGACGAGGTCACGACGGATGACGAGAACCCGGGAGGCTAGACGGACCTCCGACGCTCAGCGGGATCCCGACGGATGACGAGCGCCCTCGATCTCCGTGGCTGGAACCGCGTTCTAATATGCGATCCCCTCGGACGTGCTTGGGGAGGCAGTGGTGGCACCGCTGGCGCCGGGTTTCGGAAGGCGGACTGCCAAGAAGCGTACGGGTCGAGACTCCTGGAGCGGAAGAGCTTATGGAGCGGTTTCCGGATGCAGCGACCGAAGCCCGGAGCGATCAGGAGCCGGGGGCTCTCGTCTCGGTCCCCCGGAGCTGTCCGAGCGGCACGGACTCAACTTTGGAAGCGGACTCGGGCAAACGGCGGAATGCGCTGCCGGGGGCTCGCTGGGAATCAGTGGTCTCGGAGTGGCGAAGGGCCCACCCCCTTGGGGGGTTTGGGCATCGAGTCGGATGGTCGCGCGAGTTCGGAGGGGGACCGAGACGAGAGTACCCGGCGACGCAGCGGAGGGCGGAGAATGCAACGCCCCAGGAGACCGATCGGCTGAAGCAGCGGAGGGCGGAGAATGCAACGCCCCAGGAGACCGATCGGCTGAAGCAGCGGAGGGCGGAGAATGCAACGCCCCAGGAGACCGATCGGCTGAAGCGGCGGAGGGCCGAGAACGCAACGCCCCACAGGGCCTTGTGGGTTTCAAGTACGAGGGGTTTTTCGAAACGTTAGGCGTCATTTGCCCATGCTACTGTCCAGAGAGGTTGGCGCCGCGAGCGCAGATCGCGCCTCTCGGGTCTTTAGATTCTCGGTGCGGAAAATATTAAATGTGCAATTTTGTTGAGATGCAGGGTCGTCCGGTCCCCGTCCTCCGCGATATCGCTCCCCTCTCCGCGGCCCTTGTGATCCTGGGTCTCCTGACGTTCGCCCCGCCGGCTGCCTCAGACCCTGCGCCGCCGCTCGATGCCCAGCTCGAGGTCGAAAATCCGGCGGGCGGACGGCTGAGCGAGCTTTCTTACGAGAGCGCGACTTTCGGGCCGATCGACCTCCTCGTTTACACGCCACCGGGCTATTTTTCCCCCGGCTCAAGCGAGAGCTACCCAGTGGTCTACTGGCTGCACGGTTCTGGAGGCTCCCACCTCGACCTGATCCCGCCCCTCGCGGCGCTGCCGGCCGAGGGCCGCACGGCGGCCTCCAAGCTCGACGCCCTGATCGCCAGCGAGCAGATCGTGCCGCTCCTGATGGTCGCGGTGCGCGCTCCCGGCGGCAGCTGGGATGACTCCCTGACGTCGCTGGTGACCGAGCAGGTGCCCGGCTTTATCGATCGCACCTTCCGCACCGTGGCGCGTCGCGGCGGCCGCGGTCTCGAGGGCTTCTCGCTGGGGTCCGAGGGCGTGTCGCGCTACGTCACCGCGCGCCCCGACGTCTTCGCTACCGCCTCCCTTCTGGGCGGAGGCTTCCTTCCCGCCCGCTGGATCGATCGCCAAACCGAGATCCTGCGGGACAAGGTCGAAGTCGCTCAATTCGTCGGAACGGCCGATGGATTTCTCGGCGATGCCCAGGCGCTGGCCCAGCAGCTCGACGCCCTCTCCGTGCCGAATGAGCTCACGGAGCTGCCGGGCGTGGTTCACTCCGCGCCGCAGATCTATGGCTCGGGCGGTATCGCCAACCTGCAGTTTCACGGCCGAGTCTGGCGCAGGGCCCAGGTGGTCGACGCCGGCCCCGACCAGGCCCTCGACGCGCCCTTTCCCCAGTCTGTCTCCCTAGCGGGCGTCCTCCGCGATCCCGAAGGCCTTCTCGGCGGCGGCGTGACGACCCGCTGGGAGCAGGTCTCGGGCCCGGCAGCCGCGGTCTTTGCGGATGCCTCGAGCCTCGCGACCTCGGTGAGCCTGACGGCTGCCGGTACGTACCACCTGCAGCTGGTCGCCGAGGGCGGATCGGCCGAGCTGTGCGACGGGGTGCGGCTGATCGCCATCGACACCGCCGACGGCCTCGAGCTGCACTTGACCTTCGATCAGGGAGACGGCGCCGACGCCTCGGGCAACGGCCGAGAGGGCACCCTCTCGGGCTCGCCCGCGGCCGTGGCCGACGGCAGGTTGGGCGGCGCCCTGGGGTTTGACGGGGTGGATGACGCGGTGATCGTCGGCGACTTCCCCTACGGTCCGAGCTGGAGCCTGGCCCTCTGGGTGCGCGCCGCCGACCTCGCCGGCAGCGGCTACCAATACGTGGCGAGCCACAACGGTTTTGATCTCCAGCCCTCCTTCAATTTCTATCTGCCGGAAAGCACGGCGACCCTCAGGGACGAAGGAGACGGTGACGAATTCCTCGTCGCCGCCCCGGGCGCGCTGCTGGGCGCCGGAGAACGAGTGCGCGCCGCGGTGCGTGACGGCGATGACCCCGGCGGCCAGTTCACCACCGCCCCGGCGCCCCTGAATGACGGCGCATGGCATCACCTGCTGCTCACCCTTCCCGAGGGAGGCGGACACGAGATTTTTGTCGACGGCGAGCTTCTGGCCAGCAACAGCCACGGCGGCGACCCCTTCGATCCGCCCGGCGACCTCTTCTTCGGCACCCGCTCCGTGAGCCCGACCGGCCGCTATTTCGAGGGCGATCTCGACGACGTCCGCCTTTACGGTCGGGAGCTTCTGGACGAAGAAATTCGAGATCTCGCGCGGCGCACCGACGCCGACTCCCTGCCGACGGTGGAGGCCGGCGACGACGCGACGGTCTACCTCTCGGGCGGCGCCGTGCTGGTGGGCGCGGTGGTCGACGACCTCGGGGCCTCTTCCCTGTGGACTCAGGAGTC
>JBCCLG010000818.1:0-2913 GCA_039027015.1 Acidobacteriota bacterium
GTTGCGCACCACCTCGACCTCGGCGCCTGCCTCGCGCAGCAGCTGCACCAGGTTGTAGGTGAAGGAGTCGTAGTTGTCGATCAAGAGAATCATCGCTTCTGCTCCTCGTCCAGCTCGCGGGCCAGGTCGACGGCCGCGAGCAGGGCCGCGGCCTTATTTTCGGTCTCCTGCTCCTCGCGCTCGGGGTCCGAGTCGGCGACGATGCCGGCGCCGGCGGTCACCGAGGTCTCGCCGCCGCGCTGCACCAGCGTGCGGATGGTGATGCAGGTGTCGACGTCGCCCGTGAAGGAGAAATAGCCGACGGCGCCGGCGTAGGGTCCGCGCGCCTCAGGCTCCAGCTCATCGATGATCTCCATGGCGCGGATCTTGGGCGCCCCCGACACCGTGCCGGCGGGAAAGCAGGCGAGGAGCGAATCGAGGCTCGAGCGCCCCGGATCGAGGTTCGCCTGCACGCTCGACACCAGGTGCATGACGTGGCTGTAGCGCTCGACCTCCATAAAGCTCTCGACGCGCACGCTGCCCGGGGCGCCGACCTTGCCGATATCGTTGCGCCCCAAATCCACCAGCATCACGTGCTCCGCCTGCTCCTTGGGGTCGTTGCGAAGATCCTCCGCCAGGCGCCGATCCTCCTCGGCGTCGGCGCCCCGCGGGCGGGTGCCGGCGATCGGCCGGTTCTCGACCCGCCGGCCGGCCTGGCGCACCAGCATCTCGGGGGACGCCCCCACCAGGTTGCAGTCCGGAAGCTCGAGCAGCACCATGTAGGGACTCGGATTGATCATGCGCAGCGCGCGGTAAAGCGCCAGGGCGCCCGGCGCCTCGGGCACGGTCCAGCGCCGGGCGAGAACCACCTGGAAGATGTCGCCCGCCGAAATGTACTCCTTGGCGCTCCGCACGGCCTGGCGAAAGGTCGGCCCGTCCATGCTCGGCCGCCCCTCAAGGCGATCCGGGCGCACCGGCAGCTCCACCGGCACCGGCACGGCGCGCGGCGACTCGGCGTCGCGGGTCAGCAGCCGCGAGAGCCTCGCCAGCTCCCGCTCGGCCGCGGCCCGCGAAATCTCACCCTCGATCTCGTTGGCCACCACCAGCACCCGCTGACGGGCGTGGTCGAAGGCGATCACGGTGTCGAAGCGCGCGAAGAGGGCCACCGGCAGGTCGAAGGGATCCTCCGGCCGCGCCGGCAGCTTCTCGATCAGGCGCACCAGGTCGTAGCCGAAATAGCCGACGAAGCCGCCGGTAAAGGGAATCGGGCCGGGCTCGCACTCCACCGAACGCAGCACCCGCTCGAGGGCCTCCAGGGGCTCGCCCGGCAGGGTCTCCCGGTGCAGCCCGCCGCGCTCGACCTCCAGGCGGTCGGTGTAGAGGCGGTAGACCTCGAGCGGCTCGGCGCCCAGCAGGCTAAAGCGCGAGATCTGCTCGCCGCCGGTCACGCTCTCGAAAAGAAAGCGTATCGGCGACGCCGCGGACAGCCGCTGGTAGACCGCGAGGGGAGTCAGGGTGTCGGCGAGCAGCTCGCGCACGTGAACCGTGGCTCGGCGCGGCCGAGGGGCCGCGGGCGCGGCGGCGGTGAGAGTCTCGCTGGCGGCGGTCATGACGCGGCTCCTTCGGCTTCGGGCGGGCTGGTCTCCGGCGGGAGCTGCGGACGGTGACGCTCGGCCAGCCGCTGGGCAACCCGGCGAGGCGCCACGCCGCTGTCGAGCAGGAGAACGAGGAGGTGGTAAAGAAGGTCCGCGGACTCGCCCACCAGCTCCTCCTGATCGGGATCCTCGGACGCCGCCGTCAGGCTGGCGATCACCACCTCGCCGGCTTCCTCCACCACCTTCTGAGCGATCCGCGGCCGCCCCTTGGCCAGCAGACGGGCGGTGTAGCTCGAGTCCGGGTCGGCGCCCTTTCTCGCCTCGAGCACCCGCCACAGCCAGCCGAGCTCGATCTCCCCCACGGCCTTGTACTCGCCCAGGGAGCCAAAGCAGCTGCGCTCGCCCAAATGGCAGGCCGGGCCGGCGGGATTCACCCGGTACAGCAGGCTGTCGGAGTCGCAGTCGGTCAGCACCTCCGCAACCTCGAGGACGTTGCCCGAGGTCGCGCCCTTATGCCAAAGCTCCTGGCGTGAGCGACTCCAAAACCAGCCTTGACCGCTCTCGAGAGTCCTCTCCACCGCCTCCCGGTTCGCCCAGGCGAGCATGAGAACCGTGCCGGTGGTGAGGTCTTGGGCGATCACGGGTAGCAGGCCTCGGTCATCGAATTTGAGGGCCGCCGGGTCGACGTCGCTGGCCACGGGGCGCGCGCTGGTCATCGGACTAGATCTCCTGGGAAGCGGTGAAAGGGGTCGGGTTCGAACAGAAAGGAAGAAAGGTCAGGTCGAGACCGGGCCCTCGACCCCAGCCGGGGGACGCATGGCGAAGCCGCGCTCTCTCAGGCGCTCCTTGACCTCGGAGACGCCGTAGGTGCTCTCGTGAAAGATCGACGCCGCCAGCACCGCCGAGGCGCCGCTCTCGAGGCCCTCGGCCAGATGCTCCACGGTGCCCGCGCCGCCCGAGGCGATGATCGGCACCTGCACCCGTGACGACGCCTCCCGCAGCAGCTCGAGGTCGTAGCCGGCTCGGGTGCCGTCGGCGTCGATCGAGGTCAGGAGAATCTCTCCGGCGCCCGCCTCGACGCCGCGCTCGATCCACTCGAGGGCGTCCAGGCCGCGCGGCGTGCGGCCGCCGTGGGTCACCACCTCGAAGCTGCCGTCCGCGCTCCGCTTAGCGTCCACCGAGAGCACCACGCACTGCGCTCCGAAGCGCTCGGCCAGATCGGTCAAAAGCTCCGGACGCTCGATGGCCGCGGTGTTGGTGGCCACCTTGTCGGCGCCGGCGCGCAGCAGGCGCTCGGCGTCCGCCAAGCGGCGAACGCCGCCGCCCACGGTGAGCGGCA
>JBCCLG010000819.1:0-2913 GCA_039027015.1 Acidobacteriota bacterium
CCCGAATGACCCGCTGGCAGAGCGTCTCGTCCAAGAGTCCCTCGTCCGTGAGAGCTCCGAAGACGAAGCCGTCGGCCCCGGCGTCTCTGAGGGCGGCCAGGTCTGCCAAGATCGTCTCCGCCTCCAGCTGGGAGTAGACGAAGTTGCCTTCTCTCGGCCGCAGCAGCACCAAGGCCGGCAGAGATGGGCAGAGGCGCTTGGCCGCTCTGAGGAGACCCAGCGACGGGGTCAGCCCGCCCAGGGCCAGGGCGGCGCCGGCCAGGCAGGCGGTGATCACCCGCGGCAGGCGGAGCTCGAGCACGATGACGCGCCAGATCGGCTGGCTCGGCTCTCCGCCGGAGAGGATGGTGGCGATCTCCGCCAGGGGAATGCGCACCGTGCCGATCGCCAGCTCGGCCGCGAAGAGAGAGATAAAGGCGGCCGCAAGAATCGGAAAGAGCGCGGCGACCCGCAGCCGCGAGCGCCGAGCGGCGGGGGGAAGCGAGGCCGCGGCGCCGCTCATCGGCGGCGCACCGGGGCAAAGAAGTGCGATTCGTGGTTCGGCAGCAGCTCGGGGTGAAGAAGCGCCACCAGATCGGCGAGGGCGAGATCCGGCCGGCTGATCGCCGTCTCGTTCCAGTCCCAGCCGTCGCGCTCGAGCCTTACTCGCTTGCGGTTGTGGAAGACCCGGCCGGCGCGGTAGGCGGCGAAGCGCTCCACCGGAACCCGGCGGTCCCAGTCTCGCTCGTCGAGCGCCGAGGTCACCCACAGGTCGGCCTCGGCAGCGGCCTCGAGCACGCTGGCGGTGTCGAGGGTGGCGAACGGGCCCGCCGAGGGATCGGCCAGCGCGTTGACCGCGCCGGCATCGCGCAGCAGGCCCGCCTCGGGGCCGTTGCTTTCCACCCACCAGCGGTTGCCGCCCGCCGGCCCGCCCCAAAACGCCACCGGCGGCGAGTCTCCGGCGGCGTCGCGGGCGCGCTGGGAGAGGGCCCGGTAGCGCGCCACCATACCGTCGAGCTCGCGCCTCGCCGCGTCTTCGGCGTCGAAGAAAAGGGCGATATACAGCATCCACTCGGCCTGGCCGAGAAAGGTCTTCTCGGAAAAAGCGTAGGAAGGCGCCGCCACCAGGCCAAGATCGCGCAGGCGCCGCAGTCCGTAGGCGTGCTCCGGAGCGGTGCTGAGAAGAAGCGTGAGGTCGGGGCTGGCGGCCAGCAGGGCCTCGAGATTGGGCTGGCCGTGCCCGGGATGGCCGATCAGAGTCAGCTCGCCGGCCTCCCAGCGGCGGTGGGTCTCGTCGTCATAGACCGCCGCCGTCGGTATGCCCACCAGCCGGTCCGCGAGTCCGAGGGCCCTCAGTCGGCTGAGGTCCGAGACCGCGTTGGTGGCGATCGAGCGCGCCGGGGTTTCGACCACCACGGCGTTCGCCAGCTCGCCCTCGAGGGGCGGAGCGGAGCCGCCGCGGGGGATGAGCACCAGCGTCTCCCGCCACCGGTCGTCGTCGCCGTTGCGCAGCTGGACGACCCTGTAATCCCGATGCTTGAACACCCGAAAATTCTCGGCGAACGAGAGTTGCAGCTGCGCGCCCGGCTCGAGCGCCGAAGCTCGCGAGGAAGCTCCCGCCTCCAGTTCGGAGGGGGGCGCTCCGGCCTCGGGACCACCGCCGCCACAGCCGGCAAGAAGGCCAGCCAGAGTTCCAAGGGCCACGCCCAGGAATCGCAAATTTCGTGAGTCTTCACCTAGTAAAATGATAATTATCTTGACCATCGATCAATTTAGGAAAGTTTAAAACTTACATGATAAGGTCAATGGCTGCCAGCGAACAGGCTGGGTCAATTTATCGTCAAATTATACATATTCACTGTTTCAAATATGACAGGCGCGTCGTCCTAATTCGGACTGCGGCGGAGCCATTGACTTTCCATACTGACCAAACCGTCGAAGTCCGACGGCCGAGGCGTCGTGTTTCGGCAGTGTCGGGCTTCGATCACCAACAACCATGGACAGGAGATTGTCATGAACGACACCCAGGACATTTTCGAGGCCGTCAACACCACCGCTCGCGATATCGCCGGTGACCGCGTTGGCAGCACCGTCCATAGCAACACTCACAACCACGCCCTGGTCGAGAACCCCTTCGCTTGGGACGACCAGGACGAGGCCTGAGAGTACGGTCGAAGCCTTCTAAAGGCTTCAGGGGCTTTGGGTCTTTGAGGGTCTGCGGCCCTCGGTAGACCCGAAGCCCAGGCCGCGTCAGCGGGACCGCTAGGCCCGTCGTCGCGGTGGAGGGGTGGGCGAGAGCTGCCCGCCCCTTCTTAGACCCTGAGTTTTCTTCTCTCTATAGTGCCATAAATCTATCTGCTTAAGAGCGATCGGAACCCACGCCATGACAGCGACCCTCCCCTCCGCGCGGCTCGAAACCGATTCTCTTCTCGAATCTTCCGCGCCTTTGCGCCTGGCGCCGAGCCATCACCTCGTGCGCAGCGAGGGAGAGTGGCTGCTCTATCTTCCCGACGGCCTGACGCTCCGTCTCAAGGTAGAAGACGACGTGATGGGCGGCGTGCGCGACGTTTTGATCGACGCGCGCGGCGCGAAAAGCGCGCCCCCCGAAGTGCGCGGCGTGCTCCGCCGCTTTCTCGACAGGGGCTTTGCGGAGCTGGCGACCGGCGCCTACTCGCCCAACGCCGATCTGGCTGTGTGCCTGGTGGGAAAAGGGCCGATCGCCGAAGCGCTGGGCGAGGTGCTGCGCTCGGCGGGCCTCGGGGAGCCGAACCCGGTGGCGCCGGGCGAACTCCCGGCCTCGGCGGACGATCTCGATCTGGTGGTGGCCTGCGCGGCCTGGCACGGCTGCTACGCCGAGGGCGACAGCTTCTACATCGGCCCCTACTACTCTCCGAGCGACCCGGCAACGCCCTCCTACCGCGACGCGCGCGATCG
>JBCCLG010000820.1:0-2913 GCA_039027015.1 Acidobacteriota bacterium
AGCGCCCAGGCCAGAGCCCTCAGCGCCCAGGAGCGCGGCTTTGAGAAAGGCCGCCGCGGAAAGATCTGCCGCCAGTGCCTGCGCATCGCCAGGCTGAAGCACGCGGCGGCGGTCAGGATCAAAAAGAAGGCGATCACGAGACGCCGACCGCGGCCGCGGTCTCGGTGCCGGTCTCGAGCGCCTCCTGGGCCCTAGCCTCCCTGCGCCCGAGAGTCCGGGCGACGGCCGCGAAGAGAACTCCGAAGGCCAGCGCCGTGACGTCGAAAGAGGCCATGACCCAGTCGCCGCCGCGCAGGCTGTTGATCAGGTGGGCGTCGGTGGTCAGGGCGTTGACCATCGGGATGGCGCCAAAGACCGCCGAGCCGGCCCACGCCAGCTCCCGCCACGCCGCGCGCGCCGGCCGGGTGAGCGGGTAGAGAAGGCAGAAGGTCCAGGCGATGAACAGGCAGTGCACCTCCCAATTCGCCCGGTTTTCTAGGCCGAGCGGCAGCAGCCGATTAGCCCAGAAGTAGCAGCCGATGCCGATCGGCAGACCCAGGATCGTGCCGATATTCATGCACTCCACAAAGCGGAAGCCGCGCTTCTCCTGCTCGCTGGCCTGTCTGCGCCTCTTGACCGTCCAATAGATCGCTCCGGTGGCGACCATGCCGGCGCCCAGGAGCCCGGAAAAGAAGTAGAGCCAGCGCAGCAGGGTGCCGGCGTAGAGTCCCTCGTGCAGGCCGATCATCACCGAGGCCACCGCGATGGGCGCCCGCGACGCCGGATTGAGGGTCCTCAAAAACTCGCCGGTGACGCCGTCGTAAACCTTCGACTCTCCGACGGCGCCGACCTGCACCTCGCGCCGCACGACCACGCGGGAGTTGGCGTCGTAGGGGAACTTCACGTCGACGGACTGCACCTGGCCGGCGCCCCACTCGGCCTCGGCGGCGAGCGCCAGCGCCTTGAGGTCGGTCAGCTCGGCCTGCTCCTCCGCCCTCTCGACCCGCACGTCCGCCAGATTCCCCAGGTCCGCGGCCACTCTCTGGATATCGAAGCCGTAGCTGCCCACCGCGATCAGCGGCATCCAGGTGGTGACCGTGAAGAGCAGACCGCTGTAGGTGATCATCAGCTGGAAGGGCAGGGTCGAGACGCTCAGGAGATTGTGCATGTCGAGCCACGCGCGACCCCCCTTGCTCGGCCTGAACGTGAACAGATCTTTGAAGATCCGGGCGTGGATCACGACGCCGGTGACCAGGCCGATGAACATGAACATCGTCACGATGGCGATGAACACAAACGCGCCGCCGCCGTCGACGTAGTGCAGCGAGTAGTGCATCTGATAAAGCGTCTGACCGCCGCCGGTCGCGCGCACGTCTTCGGGCACCGGCTCGCCGGTGTTCGGGTCGAACTGCTTATTGCCCGAAATCCGTTCCTCACCCTCCTCCGGCTCGGGGCCGCTCCAGAAAAGCCTCATCGGGTGGGGCGAACGGTCTTCGTTAAAGCTGATCAGCCAGCGATCGGCGCCCTCGGCCTCTTTCTCGAGGTAGCCGAGAGCCGCGTCCAGGCTCTGGGCCAGCGGCGCCGGCTCGATCGCTACCTGCTCGGGCTTCATCCAGTGGTCGACTTCGAAGTCGAAATAGCCGAGCGTGCCCGTGACGAACATGAAGTAGAGGACCCAGCAGAAAACGAGCCCGGCCCAGGTATGAAGCCAGCCCATCGAGTGCCGGAAGGACG
Organism: Acidobacteriota bacterium; assembly: GCA_039027015.1. GTDB lineage: Bacteria > Acidobacteriota > Thermoanaerobaculia > Multivoradales > J023 > JAUIJL01. The sequence continues at coordinate 1,714 of JBCCLG010000820.1, forward strand.
GTTTCATGACGCGGCCTCCAGGGTGTACATCACCCAGGCTCCGCCGCCGGTCACGGCGATGGCGGTCACCAGCGTCAGCCACACCGTGCGCAGCCTCTCGACCGAGAAGACCCACAGGATGATCGCCGCCCACAGCACGAAGCTCAGGACCGAGGCGACGGCCACGGCGCTGATCTTGTCGAGGGGCAGAATGAAGGTCAGCAGGATGCCGGTGCTGTTGGTGAGGATGAAGCCGACGATGGTGGCCGCGAAGACGCGGGAGGCCACGTGCCAGCGGCTGACTTTTTGACGGGCCATCGGGATTCAGCAGGCGGGGTCGGCCGGGCGCGCGGCGTGCGCGGGTTGCGGGCGATCGGCTAGGGGTTCGGCCTTGCCCTGTCTTCGGAGCCTCAGAAGCACGCGAGATGCTGGACCGACATGGTCCTATTTGTCAAGAAACCCTCCCACGGGTGGTGTCGCCTTCTGGCGAATCGCGACGTACTTGACGCATCGCGACGTATATAAAGCCGTCCCCATGACCTCCAGGCCTCGACCTTCAAGCCTCGACCCTCCAGGAGTCCGCACCGATGACCCGCCCCGTTTTGGCCGGCTGCATTTTTCTTCCCTTGACGCTCCTCGCCGGGGCCTTTCTGCTCTCCGCGCTGAGATCGTCCCGCGACCAGGGGGCCTATCCGCCGCCGGGACGGCTGATCGAGGTCGGAGACCGGACGCTGCACCTGCACTGCCTCGGCCAGGGGTCGCCCACCGTCGTGCTCGAGTCCGGGGCCGGCGGCACGGTGCTCGACTGGAGCCTGGTGGCGCCCCTCATCGCCGAGAAGACGACCGTGTGCGCCTACGATCGGGCGGGTCTTGGCTGGAGCGCCGAAAGTCGGGGACCGCGCCCCGTCGAAGCGCTGGTCGAGGAGGCCCATGACCTGCTGACCGAGGCCGGACTCTCCCCTCCCTTCGTGCTGGTGGGCCACTCCTTCGGCGGACTGATCTCCCAGGGGCTCGCGATGCGCCTGCCCGAGAGCAGCGTCGCCGGCGTCGTGCTGGTGGACTCGGTCCACCCGGCGCTCTACGAGCGGATGCCGGCCGGCTTCGCCGACGCCACCTCCTCGCAGCTCGGGGTCCTCTCGATCGCCGCGCGCCTCGCGCCCACCGGCCTGCTGCGCCTGCTCGTGCCGCCGCTGGCGCCTCCGGGCCTGCCGGCCGAGCAGG
>JBCCLG010000821.1:0-2911 GCA_039027015.1 Acidobacteriota bacterium
GCGGCGGCTCTCGCCTGCGCGGTGGAGGGCCCGGCGGCCGCTCCTCCGCCCGTTCCATAAAGAGCGATGGACTCCTCGACCCCGCTCGAGGAGGTCAGGATCACCCGCAGCCGCGGGGTCTCTAAGTCGAAGCCTCGCGCCGCGGCCTCCGGCCGGCTGATCAGCTCCTCGGCCCGGCTCTCTGCCAGGGCGTAGAGGGCGTCGGACGCGGCGTCGTAGGGCACGGTGACGCCGTCCCTCTGCCAGTCGCCCGAGCTGCGGGCGATGTCGAAGATCGCCGCCGCCGCCGATTCGCCGCCGCCGGCCCCGGCAGATTCCGCCAGCTCGAAACGCGCGCGGTCGACGGCGAAGACCTGAAGCGCCGAGAGGGAGCGGGAGCGCCACTGCTCGGCGCTTGAGGAGAGGGGCCGCTCGAGGCCCGCGGCGGCGTCGATCCAGGCGACCTGGCCATCGGCGCGGGCGAGGCGCTGGGCGCTGACCAGCTCCCCGTCCACGGGCGACTGATCGGCGGACCGCGCCAGCTCGAGCACCCATGGCTCGGTGCGACCCTCGAGGTCGACCTCGATGCGCGACGCGCCCTCGCCGTCGCTCGCGCTCCACGCCCGGTCGGCGAAGCGCTGGGCCTGGAGTCCGCTCAGGGTGGTGAGCAGCCCGCTGATCGCCTCAGCGTCGGCGCGATCCTCAATCGGGCTTTCGAGCCAAAAGACCTCCGCATCGCCCCGGCGGGCCAGCTCCAGGGTCTCGTCGCCGCGCACCAGGCGAATCCGCTCGATTTCGGATCGTCGGCCGTCGAAAAGGCTCCGGTCGCGCCAGTCTCCGGGCGGCCGGGTCAGCTCGGTCCACAGGTCCGAGGCGCCGTCGACCCGGTAGGCGGTCTCGGGCGCATCGCCCTGCACCACGACGCCTCCACCGAGCGGCAGATCGGCGCCGAGCTTGAGAGAGTGGGTTCCCTTGGCGGTCTCGAAGACCACGCTGGCCCGTGGCTCGGCGAGACCCAGCGCCTCGGCGTCGATCGCCTCGAGGGTCCTGGCCTTCTCGAGGCCCGTCAGGCGGTCGAGCAGCCCGACGACCTGCGCCGAGTCGGCCCGCGCCTCGAGCGGCTCGGTCAGGCGCCAGGCGGCTGCGCCGAGATCGCCCTCGCCGCCGGCATCGCGCAGGTCCTTTTCGAGACGGATCGTCTCTTCGCCGAAGCGAAGCACCACGCCGGTGACCTCTTCGGCGTCGAGGGTGAGCACTTTCTTGCCGAGCGCGTGGCGCTCGTCGGTGGACGGCAGGTCGCGCTCCACGAGGAGCACGAAGGCGCCGAGGGCGGCGGTGATGAGGACGAGCGCCAGGAGGGTCTTGGGCTTCATCGCGGCTCTCTCCTCTATCTCCGCCGCTGCATCGCGATCCAAATGCCGGCCAGAACGGCGGCGCCCGGCATCAGCAGGAGGACGATCGAATAGAGGGAGTACAGCTCGTTGCCCGACGCCGAGAGGCGGGTCTTGCGCGGCTTGCGGCCTTCGATGGCGATCAGCTGATCGCGCTCGACCAGCCAGTTGGCGCTGTTGAGCAGCAGCCGGCTGTTGGCGCCGTTCATGATCTGGCCGTCGAGGGCGAGGTCGAGATCGCCGAAAATCACCAGGCGCCCGGCGGCGGTCTCGGAGCCGTCCGGCGCTTCGACGGTCACCGCCACCGCCAGGGGCACCGGGCCCAAGAGGTCGACTCCGCTGTTGGGCTCGAGGGTCTCGAGGCTGTCGAGCCCCGACTCCCCCCAGCCCCCCTCGGTGGTGAAAATCAGCTCGGTGGCGAGGACCCCCGCGGGCGGATCGTCCGTGGCCGAGACCGAACGCGCCAGCTGCAGGAGCACGCGGGTGCCGGTCTTCTGCGGCCCCTCGACGATCGGGTGTTGGCCATAGCGGTCGGTGAACAGCGCCTCGGGGCCCGAGAAGGCCATGCTGGCCTCCGGGTCGATCACGATGTCCTGCCGGATCTCGACCCCATAGCCGCGCAGCCAGGCGTCCATGCCGAGATCGACCAGCCTAGTCTCGTTGGACGCAAAGGCGGGGTCCAGGAAGATCAGCAGCCGCCCGCCGGCGTCGAGGTAGGCGGAGAGCAGCGCCAGCTCCTCGGGCAGAAAATTGGTCAGCGGCCCGGCGATCACCACCAGGTCGGCGTCCGCGGGGACTCGATCGGAGCCTAGGGGACTCCACTCCTCCAGCTCGAAGTTGTCCTTCTCGAGCAGCTCCCGGGCCTGGCGGAGGGCGCGCTGGGTGCCGGGTTCAAAGGGCACCTCGCCGTGGCCGGTGGTGTAGACCAGCTTCTGCTTCTCGACCTCGGTGAGCGAGAGAATGGCGCTGGTGATCACCTGTTCGCCCCGAAACTCCTCGAGCGCCGGAGGATGTCCCGCGTGGGAGTGGGCGAAATCGAAGCTGGCGAGCTCGAATTCGCCGATCACCCGATGATCCTGGGCGCTCGCCACCACGATCACGTTGTCGCGGTCGATGCTGTAGCGCTCGATGAGCTGCTGGGCCTCGAGGCGGTCCTTGACCTGGTCGAGGTCGCGCCGGCTCACGCGCTCGGGGTTTGCCGCCACGTAGCGGTCGAGCAGCTCGTCGGTTTCGGCGTAGACCGTGCTGCCCGGGTTGAGCAGCACCACGAGGTCGATCTCGCGGTCGAGCTCGCGCAGGATGTTCTCGGACTTCTCCGACAGCGAGTAAATCTGCGCGCCGGTGGCGTCGAAGCGCTCGTAATGACGCATGCCGAGGTAGTTGACGAGCAGGTAGAGCACGAGAACCACCACCACGCCCGCCGAGAGGGTGGTGGTCTCGACCCAGCGGGCGGGGGCGGCGCCGCGGGGTTCGCCGGCCTGGGGACCCTGGGACTCGGGGGTTGGCTCGCTCATCGCGTCACCGCCACTTTCTCGCCGCCA
>JBCCLG010000822.1:0-2907 GCA_039027015.1 Acidobacteriota bacterium
CGCCGGAAGGAGCCCTCCTCGACAATGACCTCGAGATCGCGGTGCGTCGCCGCGATCACCCGCAGGTCGAGCGCGAGGATCGTGGTGCCGCCCACCCGCTCGATCTCTTTCTGCTGGAGGACCCGCAGCAGCCGGACCTGCGCGGCCGGGGGCAGCTCGCCGACCTCGTCGAGGAAGATGGTGCCGCCGTTGGCGCGCTCGAAGCGCCCGCGGCGCTGCGCCAGCGCGCCGGTGAAGGCGCCCTTCTCGTGACCGAAGAGCTCGCTATCGACCAGGCTCTCCGGAATGGCGCCGCAGTTCACCTTGATCATGGGACCGTCGCGGCGCGGCGAGACCGCGTGTATGTGCTGCGCCAGAACGTCTTTGCCGACGCCCGTTTCGCCGAGGAGAAGAACCGGGCTGTCGTGGGCCGCGACCTTTCGCGCCATGCCCACCGCGGGCGCCAAGCCGAAGTCTTCGCCGATGATCTCCTCGCCGGTGAGCCGCAGGATCTCGTGCTGTAAAAAGCGCTTGTCGTCCGCCAGGCGCTCCTGCAGCTCGAGGACCTCGCGATGCCGGAGCGCGTTGGAGAGCGCGATGGCGAACGGCAGGCGAAGCGGGCCAAAAAGGGCCGCGTGTTCGGCGTCGAAGCGATCGAGACCGTCCGCGATCAGCACCACCGCGCCGAGAACCCTCTCGCCGTCGTCTGGATACACGCCGATCAGCGACGCCTCGAGGGGCTCTCCGAGCGCCTGGAACATGCGCACGCAGATCGGGTCGTCGGGCACCCTGGGCACGATGAAGACACCGGGGTCCATCGCCGACTCGCCGCCGTGGGCCGAGCCTTTCTCGGCGCCTTGGAGAGGACCCTCTCCCCGGAAACCCTCGATCTGCTCGCGCAGCGCCGGAGGCATGGGCACCGCGCGGTCGAGACGGCGGCCCCCGTCTCGGTTCGCCATCGCGATCGTGCGCACGGCGCCCTGCTCGTGGTCGTAGTGGTCGAGATACATCGTGCGCGCGGGCATGTGCGCGCGCAGCAGCTCGAGGCAGCTGTAGAGCGACTCCTCGACGTTGAGGTGTCGACAAATCCGGAGCGTGGCCTCTCGAAAAAGCGCGTCGGCGAGCATGGCTCGATGTTGTCATATACGGCAATTCACTGAGAAGACGACCGCCATATTCGGCGATCGCCCCCGGTCGGAAAGATACAAGAGAGACGTAAGGCTATTGAATCCAACGTTTAATCGGATTTCGGCCAGGCTGGCACAGGCCGTGCTCTACGGGTGGGCGAGACCGGAGCCGTTCCGGTCCGCGCCCTAAACACCCCACCTACAGGGGGAGAGACGCCATGACCGATTCGAGACTCGAGGAAAGACTTCCGGTCCTCGAGATCGTGCGCCTCCGGTGCGCCGGGGCCACCCGGCGGCGCGCCGAGGCGGCCCTGAGCGCGCTTCTCGCCGAGCCCGAAGTCTCGAACGCTCGACTGCTGCGCAGCGCCGAGGCGGACCATGAGCTCGCCCTGCTGCTGTGGAGCGAAGCGGGATCGACTCCGGGCGGCGGCCCGAGTCCCCTCGGACTCAGGCTGGCTCGGGAGCTGCGCAGCTTCGGCGCCGTCAGCTACAGCGTGTGGATGGAAATCGGCGCGACCTCGGCCCGATGAACCGCAACCTTTCAACCTTTCACAAGAATCCCAAGGATCAGAAAGAGGTCAAGAAAATGACTCCATCAAAGCCCATCGCCCCACGACCCTCGGCCGCGCCCCGCGACATCCAAACGGTGGCCGTCGCCGGTGCCACGGGTCAGGTCGGCCGCGAGATCGTTCGCGGACTGCTCGCCCGTGGGCTGACCGTCAGAGCCCTTGTGCGCAATCCGGACAAGCTCGCCGGACTCGTCGGAGGGCCCTCTGGAACGCTCGAGCTCAGGCGGCTCGAGCTGACGGACGCCGGCGCGCTGCGCGGCCAGCTCGCGGGCGTCGACGCCGTCTTAAGCGCCCTCGGCAAGACGAACCAGCGCGGGGGCGCGCCGAGGCGCTCGGTCGACGTGGACGCCAACCTCGAGCTTCTGGCCGAGGCGTCGAGGGAAGAGGTGCGGCGCTTCGGCTTCGTCAGCGTGGCCGAGGCGAGCCTGGAGCACCCCGTCGCCATGGTGCGCATGAAGGGCGAAGTGGAGCACGCCATCGAGAAGAGCGGACTCGATTTCGTGATCGTGCAGCCGACCGGCTATTTCTCAGACCTGTGGCAGCTGCTTGAAATGGCTCGCCGAGGCACCGTTTGGATCGTGGGGGACGGCGCGATGCGCTTCAACCCGATCCACCCGAGGGACGTCGCGGAGACCCTGATCGGCACCTTGCTCGAGGGGCCTCGCCGGGCGCGCCTGCCGATCGGCGGACCGGAGACTTTCGACAGTCACGGCCTGGTCGCGGTGTGCGAGAAAGCGCTCCGGCGCACGGTACGGACGCGAAGCGTGCCGCTCTGGCTGGCCCTGGCCGCCACCGCGGCGATCAAGCCCTTCCATGAGGAGACCTGGCAGCTGGCGAACTTCTTCGTCGGTAACGTCGCCTACGCCCGCAGAAATTTGGGCGACGACGCGAGCCTGCCGGTGGCGGGCCAGCTTCGCCTGGCGGACTACTTCCGCGACCGGCTTCTCGAGGAGGCGCGCTCCGGAGACGAAGTTTCATCCACGGGCGAGAGCCCGGCTCTCTCGACCTTCTGATCATGCTGGGCCTATTCCAGAACGTGGACGCTCGCCGCACCGCGGTGATTCTCGGCCATCCCGACTCCGAGAGCTTCACCGCGCACCTCGCGCTCCAGTACGCGGAGGCCGCCGAGGCGGCCGGTCGCGAGGTGCGTTTCTTCCGCCTTGGCGACCTGGAGTTCGACCCGATTCTGCGCCGCGGATATCGGCAGCGCCAGGAGCTGGAGGCGGATCTTC
>JBCCLG010000823.1:0-2907 GCA_039027015.1 Acidobacteriota bacterium
CAGGAGGCCGCCGCGGAGGCCGAGAGCTTCGCCCTCCGGGCCGACACGATCTCGAGCGACCGCGAGATCCTGCGGCATCTGCTGTGGCTCGAGGCCTCGGAGGATTACCTCGCCGGCCGCCAGAAAATCATCGTTCCCCCATCCTCCGCGCCGCGCGAGGTCACGCTCTGGCGCTCGGCGCCCGAACCCTGATCGGCCTGACTTCGGAGAGGTTCTCATGCTTCAACGCTCCCGCACCGTCACCCCTCAAGAACTCCGGAACCTGGAGGTTCGAGCCCCATGCGCGCGTCACTTCTGATCGCGGGCGCCGTCGCCTGCGCCGCCCTCATCGCGCCCTCCGCCGTCTTCGTGATCGAGGAGGGGGAAATCGGAATCGTGACCCGCTTCGGTCGCCCGACCGGAGAACTGGCGGAGCCGGGCCTGCACGGCAAACTGCCCTGGCCCATCGACTCGGTGACCCGCCTCTCGCGCCGGCTCCTCGTCTTCGACAACGAACCCAGCGAGATGCTCACCCTCGACAAGAAAAATGTCGTGGTCGACAGCTTCCTGTGCTGGCGAATCGCCGATCCTCTTCTCTTTCTGCAGACGGTCAAGTCGCGGGTCGAGGCCGAGGCTCGCCTCCTGGACCTCACCGCCGCGGAGCTCGGTGCCGCCGTCGGCAACGAGCCCATGGAGCACTTCATCAACGTCGACCCGAGCCAAGTGAAGCTGATCGAGGTCGCCCAGAGGACCCGCGACGCCATCGACCAGGCGGCGCGCTCCAGCTTCGGCATCGAGGTGGTCGATCTGGAGATCAACGGCTTCAACCTGCCGCAGCAAAACCGCGCCAGCGTCATCGAGCGCATGCGGGCGGAGCGGTCGCGGATCGCCACGGCCTACCGCAGTGAGGGCGAGGAAGAGGCGCTCAAGATTCAGGCTACGTCGACCACCGAGACCGAGACGTGGCTCGCCGAGGCCCGCGCGGTGGCCGAGGCGATCCGCGGTCGCGGTGAGGCCGAAGCTCTCGCCCTGCTCGCCGAGGCCTACCGCCGAGATCCCGAGCTCTACCGCTTCCTGCGCTCCTTGGACAGCTACAGCTCGATCCTCGACGAGGAGACCACGATCTTTCTCGAGTCCGACTCCGAGCTTCTCGAGGCGTTCTATGGCCGCTGAAGAAGAGCTGGGCCTGCCGCCCTCGGTGCGGCTGATCCGGGGGGCCAGGCGCGGCCTGCACCGGCGCTGGCCGCTGCTGCGGGCGGGCGCCGCGGCGATCGGGCTCCTGGCCCTCATCGCGCGCGTGCCGTACACGGTGGCCGCCGGGCAAACCGGCGCGCTCTCGACCTTCGGGCGGCTCCACTCGGAGCCGATCGAGCCGGGCCTCCACCTGCGCCTGCCCCTCGCCCAGAGGGTGGTCAAGGTGGCGACGGGCGAGGTGTCGCGCGTCGAGGTCTTCGGCGAGAGCGTGCCCGAGCTCTCGTTCCTGAGCGCCGACTCCAACCTGATCGACGCCTCGATCGTGGTGCAGTACCGCATCGGATCCCTCGGCGACTACCTCTTCGGCAGCGAGAGTCCCGAGCGCCTGCTGCGCCTCGTGGTGCGCGCGGCGCTTCTCGAGGAGATGGCCTCCACTCCCGTAGACGACGTTTTGACCTCCGCCAAAACGGCCATTCAGGCGCGCGTGCGCGCCAGCGCCCAGCGCCGCCTGGACCGTCACCGAAGCGGGCTGGTGGTGATGACGGTCAACCTCCAGACGGTGCAGCCGCCCCTCGAGGTCGCCGACGCTTTTCGCCAGGTGAGCGACGCCCGCGCCGAAGCCGCGCAAAGAATCGACAAGGCCGAGGGAGAGCGAGGCCGGCGCCTGCGCCTGACCCGCGGCCGAGCCGAGCAAATCCGGGCCGAGGCCCGAACCGAAGCCGACACCAGACTGCAGGAGGCGCGCGGCGCGGCCGATCGCTTCCTGGCGCTGCTCGAAAGCCACGGCGCGGCCCCCGGCCAAACCCGCAGCGCGCTCTACTACGACACCCTCCGAAAGGTCCTGCCGCGCACCAAGCTGATCGTGCTGCCGCCCGGGGAGAGTCCGCGGGTGGACGTCAACTGGATCGAGACGCCGGCCGCCGCGCCGCCGCAGTCGACGAGCCCAATGCTTGAGCACGGCGGTCGCGGCCACGGCGGCCACGGGGGATCCCCATGAACGAAACCGCAGCGCGAAGCTCTCTCGACTGGCTGGTGGTGGGCGGCGGCCTCCACGGCGTGCACCTCGCGACCCGCCTGATCGGCGAGGCCGAGGTCGACCCCACCCGCCTCAGGATCCTCGACCCCGAGGAAGACCTGCTGGGGCGCTGGCGGGCGCTGACCGCGGTCACCGGCATGTCGCACCTGAGATCTCCGGGGGTGCACCATCTCGACCTCGAGCCCTTCTCCCTGATCCACCTCGCCGGGAACCGCCGGTGCCGAACGCGCGGTCTGCTCAGAACGCGCTACGAGTGCCCGGCCCTCGACCTCTTCAACGTCCACTGCGACGGGGTGCTCGAGCGGTTTGGCCTGCGCCAGCTCCATCTGCGGGACAGCGCAGCCCACATCGAGCCCGGGCCCTCGAGCGTTCGGGTCACCACGGGCGCGGGAGAGCTCCTGGAAACCCGCCGGGTGATCCTGGCGATCGGCCAGGACGCCCTGCCGACCTGGCCCACCTGGGCGCCGCGGGATGAACCGAGGATCCGCCACATTTTCGATCGTCTCCCCGGCTGCCCTTCGAGCACGTGCGGCGGCGGCGCACGGCGGATCCTGGTGGTCGGCGGCGGAATTTCGGCGGCCCAGGTCGCGCTGCGCCTGGTGGGCGGCGGGCACGCCGTCACTCTCCTCATGCGCCACGCGCTGCGAATCCACCGATTCGACAGCGATCCGGGCTGGCTGGGCCCCAGGCTGATGCCC
>JBCCLG010000824.1:0-2899 GCA_039027015.1 Acidobacteriota bacterium
AGCGCCGGACCGGGCCGACGCGGCCCTGGCGGCGGACGTGGACGGCGACGGCGACCTCGATCTCGTCGGCGGCGGCCCGCTGACCTGGTACGAGCGCGATGGAGAGAGCTTCACGGCCCGCGTCATCGACACCTTCGCGGGTCTGACCGGCGGCCAGCTGGCGCACCTCACCGCGGCGGATCTCGACGGCGATGGCGACATGGACCTGGCCGGCGGGAACTCCTTGCGCCAGCTTTGGTGGGAGAACGACGGCTCGCCGACGGACGGCGTGGGAGGCGGCCTCGGCACGTCGTGGACGCGGCACCCGGTGTCAGAAGGTCATACTCAGCTCGACGGCACGGAAGCTGTCGACCTCAATCGCGACGGCGTCCTCGATCTGCTCTCCTTCGACCTGGGCGGCGGCGAGGTGCTGTGGTGGGAGAACGACGGCACGCCGGCGGACGGCGTGGGCGGTGACGGCAACTCCTGGACCGAGGAGGTCATCGACAGCGTGACCGCGTTTCCCCGTGCGGCCCTGCCGCGGGACGTGGATCGGGACGGCGATCTCGACGTGGTCGTGGTGTCCCAGACCGCCACTCGAAGGATCTCTTGGTGGCGGAATAACTCCAACGCCAGCTCCTGGACGCAGCAGCTGATCAGCCCCGGACTGCCCCTCGCCGCGGCGGTGGACGACGTCGATCAAGACGGCGATCTCGACATCTTCTGGGGCTCCGGCGGCGCCGCAGGCGGCGCCGGCCTCAACCTGATCCGCCAGCAGGCGCCGGCCGACGGGTCGAGCTGGCAGGTCCCGGGGGAGTCGCTCGGGCGCCTGATCGACGAGCCTTTCTTTAACGAGCTCGGCGCCGCGGACCTCGACCTCGACGGCCGGGTCGATCTGGTCGGCATCGGAGACCGGGACCGCACCTACTGGTGGCACAACCCAGGGGGCGTGGGCGGCTGGCCCCGGGAGGATATTTCGATTGAGCAATTCCGCGCCGAAGACCTGCGCGTTCAGGACGCCGACGGTGACGCCCTGCCCGATTTGGTGGTGCCCTCGGCCTTCGACACTAAGATCGTCGTGTGGCGCAATCAGGCGGCCCAGGCGCAGCTTATCGCCTCCGAGGCGCCGAGCGTTTTCCTCGAGGAGGGCGAGCTCGCGGCGCTGCTGCGGGTCAGCGCTATAACTCTCGGCCAGCCGGGCGACAACCTGGCCGAAATCGCGGCCCTCGAGCTGCTTCTCGAGGCAGCGCCCGGGAATCCGCTTTCGGGCTCCGAGGCGAGCTCGATTCTCGACGAGCTGCGCTTCTATGAGGATATTGACGCCTCGGGCAGCCTCGACCCCCAGGTCGACACCCTGATCGCGACGCTCGCCTCGCCGAGTCCCAGCGCCGGCGCGCTGCGCTTCGAGCTGCCCGACTTCGCGGCGCCCATCGGATCCTCCGGCTTCCGAAACTACTTCCTCGCGGCGCTCCTGACGCCGGACGCCGTGGCCCAATCGGTCGACAGTCTCCGGGTTACCCTGCGAACGGCGGAATCGCGCATGGAAGACGCCTTCTACGACTCGCCTCTCGCGCTCTTCGACCCCGAAGACGCGTCGACGCCGGTGCTCACCATCGAAGAGGTGCTCTTCGCCGACGACTTCGAGTCCGGGGACACCACGGGCTGGTCTTCGGCCGTCAGCTCCCCCTAAACCGCCGGCAGGGCGGGCCAGGAGCTGCTGGCCCGGGGCTCTCGTTGTGCGCGCTCGAATTCAGAAACTAAAATGCCGCCATGGAAGACCGCATCGTAGAGCTTGAGACCCTGGCAACCTACCAAGCGAAGCTCATCCGGGAGCTGGATGAGGTTTTGCAGGACGTGGCCAACCGACTCGGCAAGATCGAGCAGAGGGTGCGCCGCATCGAGGACGCGCAGCAGCAGATCCACGCTGAGATGGAGCCGCACAACACGCCGCCCCCTCACTATTGACGGGGTGAGGGCCGAAGGCCTGGCGAGTTACGGCTGAGAGGCGGTCCACCGCTCGGTACCGCCACTCTCGAAATCATCGTAGAAGACACCGTCGAATTGGCGGCCGAGGTAGAGGTGGGTTCGCGTCCCGTCGAGACCGTCGGTGCGGAAGAAGACGGCCTCCCCGTCGTCAGAGACTTTCCACCGGGTCCCCAAGAAAAACGGCTCCTCCATCTGCGGGCTCATGGCCTGAACCTCCCCACCCTCGAGGGGCACCCGAAAAATGCGGCCGGAGTCTTGAAAGAAGACGAATCGACTGCTCGGGTCGACCTTGGCCCTCGCCACGGGGGTCTCCACCAGAGGCGTGACCTCTCCCGTCTCGAGATCGCGGCTCACCAGCTGGGAGACGCCCTCCACCGGACACACGTAGAGAATCCTCGTGCCGTCCGGGGCGAATATGAAGTCGGAGGCGTTCGAGATCACGCCGAGGTCGGCGCATTGAATGCTGGGCGGCCCCCCGGCGACGGGCACGCGGATGAGGAGGGTCTGAAGGTTCTCGGCCCTCACCGTGTAGAAGACGGAGTTCCCCGAGGGTGGGAAGGCTATCTCCGAAAGCGCCTCATTCGATCCAGCCAGGCTGGGCTCGTCGAGCCTGACCTCGGGTCCACCGACGATCGGACGGCTGAAAAGAGCGCGCCTGTTGTCGGTCGTCATCAAAACGTGACGCGAATCTGGCGCAATACCGGCGTAGTTCTGCCCCTGGGCGACCACGGTGACCGACTCTCCTCCGGTGATGGGGACGCTGCAGAGGGCGAGATCCTCTATCCGCGCGACACCTTCTTTCCGACGCCCGACAGCTCGAGGGTGATCTACCGCGTGATCCTGCCGGATCAGCCCGGCCGGGTCGGCGCCCTCCGCAGCGTCCCCATCACCGGCGGAGAGTCGGTCACCGTGGTCGCCCAGGGGCAGAACTACG
>JBCCLG010000825.1:0-2897 GCA_039027015.1 Acidobacteriota bacterium
GCGGCCGGTGCAGAGCCGGAGATCAAGATGCCTCAATCTCACAGTGATGAGGACCTGACCACGGCGTTGGGCCGCATTGAAGCCCGCCTTGAAGAGCAGGAGCGTTCCTCCGACCTGGGGGCCGCCCTCGCCAGCCCGGAGCTGGCGGATTTCGAGCATCTCTACATTCTGGGTTTCTCCCTGGGCGGCCATCTGGCCCTGCACTACGCGACCGGCGTCGGGGTCGATCCGCGCCTGAGGGCCGTCGCCGCGGTGTGCGCGCCCCTCGACCTCGAGGCCTGCGTCGATGACTTCGACCAGCCGAACCGCTGGCTGTATCGCCGGCGGATTCTCTCGGCGCTCAAGGACCTTTACCGGCCCGTGGCGCGCCGGCGGGAGATGCCCGTTCCGGTCGAACGCGTGGAGGCGATCCGCGGCATCAGAGAGTGGGATGAGCTGACGGTGGTGCCGCGGTTCGGTTTTCGCGACACCGCCGACTATTACGCCCGGGCCGGCGTCGCCAGCCGGCTGGGCCGCCTCCGGGTGCCGGCTCTGCTAATCGCCGCGGAAGACGATCCCATGGTCACGGCGCGCGCCGTCCGCAGCGGGCTAGCCGTCACTTCACGCCACGATCTGCGCGTGGAGTGGGCCGCCAAGAGCGGCCACATCGGCTTTCCCCCCGGCCTCGATCTGGGACTCGGCGGCGAGCCCGGCCTCGAAAACCAGGCGCTCCACTGGCTCTTGGAGGAATCCCACACGTGACGTTTGACCCGCTAGCCTTCGATCCTGGCCTGACCGCCGTGCGCGGCCTCGAGGTCGGCCACGCTGAGCGAACCGAGAGACCCACGGGCTGCACCGTGATCCTGGCGCGCCGAGGGGCGATCGCCGGGGTCGACGTGCGCGGCGGAGCGCCGGGTTCGCGGGAGCTGGCGCTGCTCGACCCGGTGCAGACGGTGCAGCGAGTGCACGCCGTCATGCTGGCCGGCGGCAGCGCCTTCGGGCTCGAGGCGGCCGGAGGCGTGATGCGCTATCTGGAATCTCAGGGCATCGGCTTCAAAACGGGCGCCGGCGCGGTGCCGATCGTGCCGGCCTCGATCCTCTACGACCTCGAGGTCGGAGGGCGCAGCGACGTCAGGCCCGACGCGGCGTGCGGCGAGCGCGCCGCGCGGGCGGCCCAGGGCGGTCCGGTCGCCGAGGGCAGCGTGGGCGCCGGCGCCGGGGCTTCGGTGGGCAAAATCGCCGGCCACGGCGCCGCCATGCGCGGCGGTCTCGGCAGCGCCTCGTGGCGTCTGGACGGCGGAGCGACGGTCGCGGCGCTGATCGCCGTCAACGCCTTCGGCGACGTCATCGACCCGGCCACGGGCGAGGTGGTCGCCGGAACCCGCGACGCGCGCGGCGGTCTCGCCGACGCCCGGCGGGTGATCTACGAACGCGGGCGGGCCGCGGGCGGCGCCGGCCAGAACACCACGATCGGCGTGGTCGCCACCGACGCCGCCCTCACCAAGGCCCAAACAACCAAGCTCGCCGTGATGGCCCAGGACGGCCTGGCGCGCTGCCTCTACCCTGCGCACACCCCGTTTGACGGCGACACCCTCTACGCCCTCGCCACCGGCGAACACGACGCCGAGGACGACGACGAAGACGGCGGAGGCGATCGGGACGCCGAGGCCCTCGGAATCCTCGGCGCCGTCGCCGCCGACCTGGTGGTGCGCGCGGTGTTGAGGGCCGTTCATCGGGCTCGCGGGCTGCCCGATCTTCCGGCCCTGGGCGACGCGCCCGTGCCGCCGCGCTGAAAGGGCAAAGGTCCACCGCGGGCTGCTACACTGAACCCGTGCCCGACAATTCGGAAATTCAGGCGGAAGCGCGGACGCCCGCGGTCGCCGAGCCCCGAGACGCCGAACCCGTGCAGAAAAATCGGCTTCTTCAGCATTTGCTGGACGACGAAACCGATTTGGACGCCGCCTTCGACCGCCTCGTCAGCTCGGAGCAGGGCGACCGCGAGGAGCGCCAGATGCTCAAGGCGGTCATGCCCGGCGACTGCATGCGCTCGGACGAGATCTCCCTGGCGACCCTCCTGGCCTCGGTTCTCTCGGAATACAAAGATATCGAGACGCTGATCGAGGGCTTTCGCGAACAGGACATCTCGAGCGTCGGGCCGCACGTGGACGCCGTGGCCGTGGTCAGCGAACGCGAGCTCTCGGATCCTGAAACGCTCAGCCAGGCTCTCGGCGAGCTGCAGGAGAAAGAGAAGTTCGAGCTGCTTTTTGAGACCGCCAAGAAGGCCCTCGACCAGCTCGACGTCTACGACCTGTCGCAGCGCCCCTCGGTGGAGCTGCTCGGCATTCTGCGCTCGGAGTCCAAGCTCAGGACGATCGAGTCGCTGGTGGATTTCTTGCGCTCGCTCAAGACCGCGGCCGAGACCTTTGAGGCCATGGATCTGCCCGCCTTTCACATCCGCGAATATTTGCGGCACCTCTATTTGATGCGCGACTGGCGCGAGATGGCGCGCCTCGTGAGTCTTCTGGAGGTCGCCGTCTCCGACCTGGTGGAGGCCACGGCGCCGTCCCCAGAATCCCCTCGCTAGCCGTACGTTTTTCTGGAGCTTGTCCGATGAGAGAAAGACCCTTGAAGCTCAGCCCCTGGTGGCCCCTCGCCCTCGCGGCCGGCGGCGTCCTCCTGACCGCCTGCGGCCCCAGCGTGAAGACCGCTCGCCTCATCGACAAGCCGCCCCAGGTGGCCGAGATTCGGCCCCTCAATCCGCCGCCGGAGCCGCCCCCGGCGCCGCGCAGAGCCGCGCCTGCCCCTCAGCCGGCGCCGGAACCCGAGCCTGAGCCCGCTCCGGCACCCGAGCCCACGCCCACGCCCCAGCCCGCTCCGGCGCCCGAGCCCACGCCGGCGCCCGAGCCCACGCCGGCGCC
>JBCCLG010000826.1:0-2896 GCA_039027015.1 Acidobacteriota bacterium
ACGCTCGAACCTGCTGCTCGCGCTGCTCGACGCCGAGCGCCTGGACGAGGCCGAGAGCTCGGCGCGGCGCGCGCTCGAGATTTCAGAGCGGGTGCAGGGGGAGGGCAGCGACGGCTGGCTGCGCGCTCGTCGGCTTCTGGGCAACGTGTGGCTGCGCCAGAACAGGCTCGAGGAGTCTCGGGAGATGGCGGTCGAGAATATGTCCCGCTGCCGCGCCCGGCACGGCGAGCCCGAGGGGCGCGATCCCTGCTCTGGCCATCAGCGTTTGCTCGACCGCCTCGCCGAGGCCGAGGCGGCGGGCTGAGGCCGTCTCCGTCCGCGCGCTCAGAGCTCCCGCTTGAGCTCGGCCGGGGCGTTCGGATGACGCAGGATCAGGTTGCGCAGCGCGGGGCTGCGCCTCACCTGCGGCTGGCGCATCAGGTGCGCGAGCACCGGCGGCGGCGTGGCCGGCCAGCGGGTGAGGTTGCGCACGAGAAGCGTTGAGGTGAGAGCCCGGCTGCGCAGCAGGCCCGCGGTTTTGGCGTCGAGCGCCATGCCGGTGAGAAGCGCCAGGCACCGACCCTCGGATTCGAGGATCAGTTTCGCGCGCTCCTCAGCCGTGCCGCCGCTGAAGGCTTTTCTGAAGTCGCGCCTGGCCAGCTCGCGCACGTGCTCGGTGGCGTCGTGGCCGATGGCGAGGCGGTAGATCTTCGCCATGCGCGCCCGGCGGAAGATTCGGCGCAGCAGGCGGTGGCTGGTTTGGGAGTTCCTGAACAGGTGCCGCTCCACCTGGGCGTCGCGCACCAGCGACGGCCGATCGCCGAGCAGGTCGAGGCCCTGACTCGAGCGGTGATGACGCGCCACCAGGCGGGCGTGCTCGAGGCCGAAGCGGGGATTCTCGAGCAGGGCCTCGATCACCCGCCGGGACGGGTCGAAGCAGAAGGCGCGGAGAATCTCGTCTTCGGCCTCGGCCGCGCGCTCAACGCGCACGTCGGGGTCGAGCGGACGAAGCCGCTCCTCGAAGATTCGGCGCCAGCTCGCCGCGCGCGCCGCCGAGGGCCCGTCCGCGGGTCGAGGCGCGCCCGCGTCGGGCGCGCCGCTGCGGGGCTCGGCGGCCTCCTCCAGGATCCCCAGGGACTGCAGACGTCCGAGGATGCTCTCGACCTTCTCGCGCGAAAACCCGGTCAGCGTGCGCACGTCGCGCACCGTGGTGTGGCCGTCGAGGCGGCTCAGCAAAAAGCCCTCTTCGGGGCCGAGGTCGAGACCCGGATCGGCGCGGTCGAGCTTGGGGCGAGGCGTCCAGGTTTCGCGCATGGGATCAGAATAACGGTTATATGTAGGTTTTGCTATAAGAGCCCGCCACTCAGCCCTCCGCCGCGGCCTCCGGCAGACCCGTCCACTGCAAAACGCCCCGGGCGAGCGCGGCGCACAGGGCGAAGCCGAGGAGCATCGGCAGCACCGTGTCGTTGAAGCCCCGGCCGATCCAGGTGCCCACGGGAATGGAGAGCAGGGTGGTCAGGGAGCCGACCACCGCCGCGCCGAGGCCCGCGATGTGGCCCAGGGGCTCCATGGCGAGGGCGTTGAGATTGCCGAAGAGAATGCCGACGCAGAAGAGAGCGACGGCCAGATAGGCCATCAGCAGGCCGAGGGGCGGCTTGCCGCCCTGCGCCGCGAAGAGCGCGAGGCCGAGCAGGGAGAGAAGGCAGAGGGCGGTGGTCGCGAATTTGGCCAGGGCCTGCATGCGAAAGCGCAGAACCAGCCTGCCGTTCAGGAAGGAAGCCGCGCCGACGCACAGGGCAAGGGCCGCGAAGAGCAGGGGGAAGCGGTCGCCCTGGGCGTAGAGCTGCTGGAGAATCTGCTGCGAGGAGGTCAGATAGCCGAGAAACGCGCCCGACACCAGTCCGGCGGTCAGCGTGTAGCCCAGGGAGGCTCGGATCGAGGCGATCTCGCGGACGGCGGCGGCGGTGCGCCCGAGGGAGAAAGGCACTCGATCCGCCGCGGCCAGGGTCTCGGGCTGCCGGACCATGAACCAAAGGCAGATCAGCGAGCCCAGGGCCAGGAGGCAGACGAAGATCGCGCGCCAGGGAGCCACCTCGAGAATCAGCTGGCCGAGCGCCGGAGCGATCATCGGCACGAAGATGAAGACGGCCACCACGAAAGACATCACCCGGGCCATGCCCGGGCCCTCGTATTGATCGCGGATCAGCGCGACGCTCACCACCCGGGGGCCCGCCAGGCCGAGGCCCTGGAGGAAGCGGCCCACCAGCATGGTCGATAAATCGCTCGCCAGAATGGAGAGCAGGCAGCCCAGGGCGAAAAGGGCGAAGCCGGCGAGCACGGCGGGCTTTCTGCCGCGGCTGTCCGAGAGCGGACCGTAGACCATCTGGCCGAGCGCCAGACCCAGGAAGAGAACGGAAAGGATCAGCTGGTTGTCGTTCTGGGCGCTGACCCCCAGGTCCTGCCCGATGCGCGCGAGCGCCGGCAGCATGACGTCGATCGCCAGGGCCACCAGCGACATCATGAGGGCCATGAGGGCGACGAATTCGCGAAAGGGAAGCTGGGCGGGGAGCTCTTCGGGCGGGCGCGTCGTCATCGGCCGGCTATTGTGACGCAAACGGCCGTCTCCGCGGCCGGCGGCGACCGCCGGCGCGGGCGCGCGGTCAGCGGGGGCCCGAGCGCCGGTCGCGCCACCTGGAGACCAGGATGGGCGGATGCGCCTTGAGCCCGCTGCCGCCGCCGTGCCGCGGCTGCCGGGAGTGCAGAGCCGCGCTCTCGAAGTGCCGCGCCGAGGCCGACTCGCGCCCCGACAGGTGCACCATCGAGCTCTTTTTCGGTCGGCGGATCCTGGGCCGAGAGCCTGCGGTTGTTGTGGGCCACGGAGATCTCGGTGATCAGGATGGCCAGCAGGCCGAGGAGC
>JBCCLG010000827.1:0-2885 GCA_039027015.1 Acidobacteriota bacterium
AGGGCCTCCACCTCGATGGGATCGCCCAGGGCGGTGCCCGTGCCGTGGGCCTCCACGTAGCCCAGGGTTTCGGCTTCGACCCCCGCCAGGGCGTGGGCCTCGGCGATCACCTCGGCCTGGCCGGCGGGGCTCGGGGCGGTAAAGCCGACTTTGGCGGCGCCGTCGTTGTTGATCGCCGCGCCGCGGATCACGGCGCGGACGCGATCGCCCTGCTCGAGAGCGTCCTCGAGCCGCTTGAGAACCACCAGGCCCACGCCGCTGCCCTCCACCGTGCCGCGGGCGTCGGCGTCAAACGGCCGGCACAGCCCTTCGGGGGAGAGAACGCCCCCCTCCTGATACCAATAGCCCTCGTCCTGCCCGCTCTCGATGCCGACACCGCCGGCCAGCATGACGTCGCTTTGAAACGAGAGCAGGCTCTGGCAGGCCATCTGCACCGAAACCAGGGAGCTGGAGCACGCCGTGTTGACCGCCAGGCAGGGTCCCTTGAGGTCCATGAGATAGGCGGCGCGGGTCGGCACGAAGTCTTTGTCGTTGCCGATCACGATCTGAAAACCGCCCAGGGAGCCGAGCAGCTCGGGGCGGGTGAGGAGGTTGCGGATGAGGTAGGAGTTGAGGCCCACGCCGGCGAAGAGGCCGGTTTTCTCAGCGTGGCGGGAGGGCACCCAGGCGGCGTCCTCCAGGGCGTGCCAGGCACATTCGAGGAGGAGGCGATGCTGGGGATCCATGACCTCGGCCTCGCGCCTGCCGATGCCGAAGAAGTCGGCGTCGAAGAGGTCGATGCCGTCGAGAATCGCCCGCGCTTTGACGTAGGTTTCGCTCTCGAGGGCCGACTCGGGCACCCCGGCGTCGCGCAGCTCGTCGTCGCTAAAGCGGCGCACGCTGGTGACGCCGGCGCGCAGGTTGCTCCACAAGGCGTTCACGCTGGGGCTGCCGGGAAAGCGGCAGGCCATGCCCACCACGGCCACCGAGGTGGCCTCGGGAAAGGCGGGGCTCGGCGCGCCCGCGGAGGTCTCGTTCGGGGGGTGCTTAAGGGGCATCGCTGGCTCCTCCTGTGGCTGCGGGGCGGGCGAGGGCCAGGCGCTGGCGCTTCGCCCGTTCGCGGGCTCGCTCGACCGGCGAAAGGCCCCGCCGACCGCCTGGGGCGGCGGCCGCCTTCTCGACCGCTCCAGCGGCGGCCTGAGGGCCGCGATCGCCGCTGCTGGCGGCTTCGGCCTTGGGTCGCAGGTGCTGAGCGAGCTCGTGCACGGTGGTGATCTTGAACAGCTCGGTGACCGGCCGCTCGCTCTCGAACTGGCGGCGCAGCCGCCCGTGCATCTGCACGATCTGATGGGAGGTCGCGCCCAGGTCGAAGAAATTCTGGTGCGGCTCCACCTCATCGAGGCCCAGGATGGCGCCGCAGATCTGCGCGATCTCGCGCTCGACCGCGGTCCACGGCCTGAGCGCCTCCCCGGAGGCATCGGCGGACTTTGGGGACTCCGCTTTGGGGGCCTTCGTGCTTAGAGGCTCCGGGCGCGCGGCGGTTGCCAGGGCCTGGCGGTCGATCTTGCCGCGGTCGGTGAGCGGCAGCTCCTCGACCCACACCCAGCGCTCCGGCACCATGGCGGCGGGCAGGCGCTCGGCGGCCAGATCCTGCAGGGCCGACTCGGCGGGAGCTGACTCGGCGTCGCCGCTCGCGCCGACCAGGAAAGCCGTCAGAACCGCATCGCCGGCTCCCGATGCCGAGGGGGAAGGGGCGGGAGCCAGGGTCACCGCCGCCCGGGAGACCGCGGGGTGCAGGGCGAGAGCCCGCTCGACTTCCCCGGGCTCCACCCGGTGGCCGCGAACGCTCAGCTGCTCGTCGACGCGGCCCACGAACTCGAGGACCCCGCTGGGGCGCCGCGTCGCGAGATCGCCTGTGCGGTAGAGCAGCGCCCCTGGCCGGGCACCCTCCGGATCGGGCACGAAGCGTTCGGAGGTGAGGTCCGGGGAGCCGAGATAGCCGCGGGCCACGCCCGGGCCGCCGATCCAGATCTCCCCGGCCTCGGCGTCCGCGGGCTCCCGGCCCGGAAACTCGAGATCGGGCTTGCCGCGAAGAACGCGGACGCCGTCGATCGGCTTGCCGATGGCCACGGACTCGGCGCCTCGGTCCTCAGCGTCGCCCAGGTATTCGTGGACCATGCAGCCCACCACCGTCTCGGTGGGGCCGTACTCGTTGAAAACGCGCGTGCGCGGAGAAAAGCGCAGCCAGCGCTCGACCGTCTGGCGGTCGAGGGCCTCGCCGCCGATCACCAGGCTGTGCACCGGCAGACCCGGCGCCTCGCCTTCGGGCAAAAGCTCGGCCATAAGGCGCACGTGGGCCGGCGTGACCTTGACCACGCCGAGGCTCCTGCCGGAGGTGACGAGCGCCACCAGCTGGGGAATCTCTTCGCCCTCGGGCAGCAGAATCACCCGGCGTCCCCGGATCAGGGCGGGCCAAAGGGCGGTCAGGGTGGCGTCGAACCCCATGGCGGTGGCCACCGGAGAACCCTCGCCCTGCTCCGCCCGGTAGGCCTCGGCGGCCCAGTTCACGTAGTGACTCAGCCCGCGGTGAGGCACCATCACGCCCTTGGGGCGGCCGGAGGAGCCGGAGGTGAAGAGCACGTAGGCCAGCTGATCGGGGTGCGGGTCCGGGCCGCCGAGAGCTTCGGGATCGGCGGACGGAAGGCCCTCGACCGAGACCACCTCGAGATCGAGATCCGAACCGAAGTCGAGGTCCGCCGAGAGCGCCGCCGCGGCCTCCCGGTCTCCTGCGCACAGAATCATGGGGCAGCGCGCGTCTTCCACCATTCCCCGACGTCGCGCCAGCGGCTGGGAGGGCTCGAGGGGCAGGTAGGCGCACCCCGCCTCGAGAACGCCGAGCATGGCGG
>JBCCLG010000828.1:0-2880 GCA_039027015.1 Acidobacteriota bacterium
CCGGGTTCTCGAGCACCGTCTCCATGCGCTCGGAGTCGGTCACGAAGTACGGCGAGAGGTAGCCGCGGTCGAACTGCATGCCCTCGACCACCTCGAGGGTGGTGTCGAGGCCCTTGGCCTCTTCGACGGTGATCACGCCGTCCTTGCCGACCTTCTCCATCGCCTCGGCGATGATCTGGCCGATCTCGGCGTCGTTGTTGGCGGAGATGGTGCCCACGTGGGCGATCTCGGTGCCCTCGACCGGCTTGGTCATGGAGTCGAGCTGGACGGCCGCGGCCTTGACGGCCAGGTCGATGCCGCGCTTGAGGGCCATCGGGTTGGCGCCGGCGGTGACGTTCTTGGAGCCCTCGCGGTAGATGGCCTGGGCCAGCACGGTGGCGGTGGTGGTGCCGTCACCGGCGGTGTCGGAAGTCTTGGAGGCGACCTCCTTGACCATCTGGGCGCCGAGGTTCTCGAGGGCGTCGCCGAGCTCGATCTCCTTGGCCACAGTGACGCCGTCCTTGGTGATGGTCGGCGAGCCGAAGCTCTTCTCGATCACCACGTTGCGACCCTTGGGGCCGAGGGTGACCTTGACGGCGTTGGCGAGCTGGTTCACACCGCGCAGAATGGCGGCGCGAGCTTCCTCCGAATACACGATCTGCTTAGCCATGAGTTTGGAACTCCTCGTCTATCTGTCGAATCTGTGAATGCTTGGGAATGCTGAAAAAGGCTTGGGGGCTGAGAGACCGATCACTCGATGACGCCGAGGATGTCGTCCTCGCGGAGGATGACCAGATCCTCACCGTCGACCTTGATCTCGTTGCCGGAGTACTTGCCGATGAGCACGCGGTCGCCGGCCTTGACGTCGACCGGGGTGCGGTTGCCCGCGTCGTCGAGCTTGCCGGGGCCGACGGCGATCACTTCGGCTTCCTGGGGCTTGTCCTTGGCGGAGTCGGGGATGATGATGCCGCCGCGGACTTCTTCTTCCTTCTCGGAGCGCTTGGCGACAATACGATCGTGCAGAGGCCTGATGTTCACTGTGAGATTCCTCCAGAACGTGTTTGCTAATGCAGGGTTTGCTTGGTTGTGGCGAGCGAGCCGAGGCCGGGCGGCGCTCGGGCGCGCTCTGGGGGGGTTCAGAGCAGAAGAGTGGGTGGTCGCGAGTGGACGGGATGTCAGAGGGCGGGGAGAGACCGCTTCGAGATCTATCCGGGGAGGCGGGAGGTGCGCTCGGCGCTTCGCGGGTGGGGCCCCTGCCGGACGTTCAAGATTGGACCTGTTAGCAGTCTCGTGCGCCGAGTGCCAATAACCTAGGCGGACTTCTTTTGCCTGTCAAGACCGCCGGAATTCGGGCGACCCATTCTTCACCGGCCATTTACAGAGCTTTGACGATCTCTCCCGCTTAAGCTCCGCTGATGGCGGTCACGCCGCCCGAGTGCCGGTCGCGCCAGGCTACGGCTTAGCGCCTTGATTCCGGCAGGCTTTACTCGACCGCGCTAAGGCGCGGCGACCCTGAAGAGGAGTCCGGGTCGTCTCCGGTCTCCTCATCCAGCGCCAGACGCTCGACGATCTCGAGACCGTAGCCTCGAATCGCGATGTAGCGGCCGGGGTTGTTGGTCAAAAGACGCATGGTGCGCACGCCCAGCTCTCGGAGAATCTGGCAGCCGACGCCGTAGTTGCGCTCGTCGGCGCCGAAGCCGTCGTCGGGAATCTCGCGCTCGGTCTGCTGCTCCATGGCCTGGAGGCTGTTCATCAGGCCGGCGCCCCGGCCCTCCTGGATGAGGTAGAGCACAACCCCGCAGCCCGCCTCGCGGATCCGCTCGAGGGCCTTGTGGAGCTGGGAGCCGGGGCCCGGGCCGAAAATATCGCTGGTCAGGCTCTGGCTGTGGACCCGCACCAGGACCGGCTCATCGCCTTTGATCTCGCCCAGAACAAACGCCACGTGCTCCTCGCCGGTCACCTTCGAGCGGAAGCCGTGGGCCACGAAGGGTCCGTACGGCGTGTCGAGAACGGGCGCCGCCACCTTCTCCACCAGGCTCTCGTTGCGCATCCGGTGGGAGATCAGATCGCTGACCGTCAGAATGCGCAGGTCGTGCTCTTTGGCGAAGTCCACGAGGTCTGGAACGCGGGCCATAGAGCCATCGTCGTTCATGATTTCGCAGATCACGGCGCCGGGCGACAGGCCGGCGAGCATCGCCAGGTCGGTGGAGGCTTCGGTATGGCCGGCCCGCTTGAGAACGCCGCCGGGTCGCGCCCGCACCGGAAAGATATGGCCGGGCCGCAGCAGATCCTGGGGCTGGGTGGCGGGGTCGATGGCGGCCCGCACCGTGGTGGCGCGGTCTCTCGCCGAGATTCCGGTCGTCACCTTGCCGCGCGCCTCGATCGACACGGTAAAGGCCGTGCCCGCGGGCGTCGACTGCTCCTCGTCGACCATCAGGGGGAGCTTCAGCTCCCGGCAGCGCTCCTCGGTGAGCGCCACGCAGATCAGGCCTCGGCCGTGTTTGGCCATGAAGTTGATCGCCGTGGGCGTCACGCCCTCGGCGGAGATCACCAGATCGCCCTCGTTTTCGCGGTCCTCGTCGTCGACGATGATCATCATTTGATCGTCGCGGAAGAGGTCGATGGCCTCGGGGACTGAGATGAAGGGCGGCTCGTACTGGCGATCGGGCATGGCGAAGCTCCAGGAGGAAGGTGCGGGCCGCTCAGTCTACGGTCGGCTTTTCTGGGGGGTCAAGGCGCGGGCGGCGTCCTCGGCTCCTTTCGGCGGGGTTTGCTTCTCTGGATCTCCCGATCTCGAGAATCGGACGGATGCTGACGTACCGGACCGGCCTCGAGCTGGGAGGGCGCTGCTAAATCGCCCTGCGCTGCGGCGCCCGGGGGTCTGCGCGCGGATCCTCAAAC
>JBCCLG010000829.1:0-2875 GCA_039027015.1 Acidobacteriota bacterium
GGCTTGCCGAAATAGAGGCTCTGCCAGCGATCGTCGCTCGAGACGATCACGTTCTGCACCCCGAAATAGGGGTACTCCTCGAAGAGACGCTCGAGGTCCTGGGTCTCCGCCCTCAGGTCGCCGTCGCGAATCAGGCTGAGGGCGGATAGATAGTAGGCCGGCTCGTCGGCCTTGAGCACGGCCGGCTGCCCCGGGCTGTGGGCGGCTAAGGGCAGGAGGAAAAGGATGACGGAGAGAACCGCCAGCCCTGCGGGGAATCTGGAGGTCATCGCCGTCCGGTCCTCTTCGAGGGGGTGTCTATTCCGTGGGCTCCGGGAAGGCCTCAGTATCCGCCTGACTGCCGAAATTGTCGAGGGGGTTGCGGTAGATCACCTGCCGGCCGGTCTCCACGTCGGTCACCTCGATGTCGTACTGCACGCTCGAGAGCGCGCCGTAGAAAACCCAGAAGTTGCCGTTATTCTCGCGGCCGTCGAGCACCTTGATCATGACCTCGACGTTGTCGGGCCCGAAGAACCAGAAGTAGCCGGTGTCCGGGGTCAGCTCCTCGGCCATGCCGACGCCGGTTTGATCGGCGAAATCGAGCCAGGTGCTGCGGATCTGAAAACGATCGTCGTTGAGGCACAGGGTCTCGGCGTCCTCCACGCAGGTCATCCCCTCCTCCATAGCGCTCACGTCGATCTGGCGGATCTCGGCGGGACGCGCCGGGCGCAGGAGAGATCCTTCGCCCGCGAGCAGGCCTATGGCCGAGACGGCCGGCACGACGAGCGATGAGCCCTCGTCCTCCTCGTCCGGATCCCCCGGAAAGGCCTCCGTATCGCCCACGCTGGCCAGGTTGTTCTCGGGGTTGCGGTAGATCCGGCGGCGGGCGGTCTCGGTGTCGATCACGGTGATGGTGTATTCCACCGTCGAGAGAGCGCCGTAGAAGACCCAAAAATTGCCGTTGTTGGCCTGGCCGTCGAGCACCTTGAGCACCAGCTCGATGTTGTCGGGCCCGAAGAACCAGAAGTAGCCGGTGTCCGAGGTCAGCTCGACCGCCTGCCCGACCCCCTCGTTGTCCTCGAAGTCCCGCCACTCGACCGTGACCTCGAAACGCCCCTGGTTGAGGCATAGGGTGGTCGCGTCCGAGACGCAGGGCTCGACGGTCACCGGCCGGTCGAGCGCCTCGGTGGTCGCCTCCACCAGGGCGTCCGCCACCAGGCCGTAGCCGGCGGCGTTGGGGTGAAAGGGCTCGGCGTAGAAGCGGTCGTACAGGTCCCGAATGCCGATCAGGGCGTTGTAGGGATCCGCAAAGTCGATGGCGGCGTCCCGCGCGTAATCCATGAGCAGGGAGGTCAGAAAGCCGGTGCGCGCGTTGCTGCCCGCCTCGGGCGCCCGCGGCACCACCGAGGAGAGAACCGGGCGGATCCCCGCGGCCAGAGATTTCTCCACCATGTCCTGCAGGTTGAAGAGCATCGATTGAGTGCTGATGCTCGGGCTCGAGAGGTCGTTGGTGGCCTCCATCAGGATGATCACCCGGGCGTCGGCGTTATTCGCCAGGACCCCGTCGAGGCGGGTCAGGCCCTCGCTGGTCAGCTCGCCGCACACGGCGGAGATGCGCATCTCGGTCTCGAGACCCCGACTCGAAAGCCGCGAGCGCAGCCTCGGAGGGTAGCCACCCGGAGCGCCGTCGCAGCTGATGCCGTCGTCGCCAAAGCCTTGGGTGATGCTGTCGCCAAAGGCCACCACGACCGGCGTCGTTTGGGCCTCGAGCGACGGGGCGAGGGTCGGGAGGCTAGCGGCTGACATGAAGACAGCGGCAGCAGCGGCTCTGAGTGATTGGAACCGAAACATGGGGTGTCCTGATCGCGTGAGAAAAAAGGGAAGGGGCGGCTCATGCCGCAGCCCCATGATTGTACCTTAAAGAGAGCCGCCCGCCGCGCCTCTAGCCGGCCCGGAGGAGAGGCGGGTCGCGTTCCTCAAATCCTCCGGCGTGCCGATATCGAGGAAGCTTCCGGACTCGAAACGCAGGCCGCGGGCTTCGAGACCCGACTCGATCGCCGCGCGGATCACGTCGCCCACCCAAAGCTCGCTGCCCGGCTCGCGCTGGAGCGCCTCCCGCGACGCGCTCCAGCGCTCGAGGAAGCGCGTCATGCGGGGCGTCCACAGCGCGATCGACCAGGTCCACCGCAGGGTGCAGGCGGAGTCTTTGATCACCAGGCCGGTGATCCTCTCGCCTTCAAGCGACACCATATCGGTCTTGGCGACCTGCTCGGTGGGAAAGAGGCCGAGGCTGAGGTCACCACCACCACCACCGCCGCCGCCGCCCCGCGCGCCGCAGGCGTGGAATTCGAGGAGCCGGGTCCACGCGTCCCGGGGCTCGAGGAGAATGTCAGGGAAGCCTAGGGCCACGTGGCTCTCCCCCAGCCAGCGGGTGGCCCGGCGCAGGGTCTCGGGGACGCTGCGGGTCTGCTCGACCAGCAGATAGGCGAGATCGAGCCCCAGCTCGGCGCCGCTTCCGAGGTAGGCGGGCACGTCCCACTTGCCGTCGCGCAAGACCACCACCGCCCGCTCGATGCCCGCCGCGGCCCAGCCGCGGAGCATGGGATGGCACACCGGCCGGGGCGTCGGGGCGCCCCCGGGGCCGGCCTCGAAGCCCACGGGAAGAATCTCTTTGGAGCACGGCAGGCGGCCGCCGAGGCGGCTCGCGCTGCCGGCAGCGGGCATCAGGCCCATCACCTCAAACGGCGGCGCGATCACCGCGCCGGCTCCAGAAGGCCAGCCCCCAGGAGGGCCCCGGCCGCCGCCTCCAGCCGTTCGAAGGCAAGGCCCGAGCGCTCGGCGATGTCGAGCAGCGAGCGCTGGCCGTCGCTTTGGTTGAGCACCCACAGAAGGGCCA
>JBCCLG010000830.1:0-2868 GCA_039027015.1 Acidobacteriota bacterium
GCTTCGTCACCACGGTGCACGCCTACACCAACGACCAGCGCCTGGCCGACGTGCCGCACAAGGACTTTCGGCGCAGCCGCGCGGCCGCCGAAAACATCATCCCCACCACCACCGGCGCGGCGCGGGCGGTCGGCAAGGTGCTGCCCAAGCTGCGAGGCAGGCTCGACGGCTGCGCCATGCGGGTGCCCGTGCCCGACGGCTCGATCGTCGATCTCGTGTGCCGGCTGGACGCGAAGCCCACTCGCGAGGAGGTTAACGCCGCGGTCGAGGCGGCCGCCGCCGGGCCGATGCGGGGCATCCTGGAGTACACCGAGGAGGCGCTGGTGTCGAGCGACATCATCGGCAACTCCCACTCCTCGATCTTCGACGCCCTCTCGACCCAAACCCTGGGCGACGGCTTCGTCAAGGTCGTGTCGTGGTACGACAACGAGTGGGGCTACTCGAACCGGGTGGTCGATTTGCTCGCCCGGCTCTAATTTGAGGGCCTTCGCCGCGGCTCGTCGCGAGCCGCGGCGTTTTGACGCGGGCAATAAAAAACCGGGAGGCAAAGCTCCCGGTGTTTACCCGCTAATCAACAGAGTCGCCAGTGGCGATAAAAAAAGCATCGACAAACCGTCGTGGGATGACGTGGCACCGTCATCGATGCGGATCCTCCCGAGGGAGGAGGGTTGGGCTCTCGGGCGGGCGGATCTGGCACGGATCCGATCGGAAGAGCCCTACAGTTGGACAAAGAACAACGGACTTCGGACTACTGGCACCGGATTTCAGGCTCCGAGGACTTCATTCGAAACCCATCGGAGAGAACTCCCCCTCCCGGTCGTCGCTTTTTGGCTCGCGGCTTATCGGACGCTGGCCGCTAGGCAAAGTGTTTGGGCCGACCGTGATTTGTTTGACAACGAGAAAGAGAATATTGACCGCTCTCGTCAGGCAACATCCTCTGACCACCGATTTCTCTGTAGGACAAGATCGCACGATCCCACTGGGCCTCCTCTCTCGGTTCAGGCAGCGGCGGGCTAAGATCGGCGGGTGACCCGTCTGCTCAAGGCCCTGACCGCGATCGTCTATCTGCTCGCCCTGGCGCTGGGCGCCGGCGGCCTCTTCGTGTACTTCTCGGATCCCGAAGCAGCCGGCGGCTGGCCAGGAGGCGCCCTCGGCAATCCCGTAATCCCGGCGGTGGCCGCCGGCTGGATTCTCTTCGAGATCCTCGCCCTCGGGGCCCATCGCCTGAGCGGTCGCGGCCGTCTCGCGGGCGGTCGCGGCTGGCGGCCGCCCCCGGCGGTAGCCGCCGATCAGCCCGTGGTTGCCGCGGCCCCCGAGAAGGGTTCCGCCCCGGCCGGCGCCTCCCGGGAGCGCCGGGTCGATCGGCTCAGGCTCGAGGCCCTCATGCGCGGGGAGCAGCCCGAGCCCGCCGCCTTCATCGATCGCGCGGTGGCGCTCGCCGTGGAGAGCGGCGCCAGCGATATTCACCTGCAGCCTGGGGGCTCGGAGTGCACGGTGACCCTCCGGATGCGCGGCGAGATCGAGCCCATCGCCGTCTATCCGATCGAGCGTCACGGCGACGTCGTGCGTCGGCTCAAGGTGCTCGCCGAGCTTCCCCCTTACGTTAGCGACTCGCCACAGGATGGCCGCCTGCGCCTCGAGACGCCCCGCGGGCCGGCCGAGATCCGGCTTTCCACGGTGCCCGCCCAGGGCGGTGAGCGCGTGGCGCTTCGGCTGGCCGGGGAGGCGACCCGGCTGCGCCTCGATCAGCTCGGCTTGACCGCCCGAGACGCCGAGCTTTTCGAGCGGCTGCTCGCCGAGCCCCAGGGCATGATCGTGCTCACCGGGCCCACCGGCAGCGGCAAGACCACCACCCTCTACAGCGCCCTCGATCACATCCACCGGCTGCGCGGCTCGCGGGTCGCCATCGCCTCGATCGAAGATCCCATCGAGGTCGAGCTGCCCTTCGTGCACCAGGTGCCGGTGCACCGCGGACGCGGCATGGAGTTCTCCAAAGCGCTGCGTTCGGTGCTGCGCCAGGATCCCAACGTGCTGATGGTCGGCGAGATCCGCGACGGCGAGACCGCCCGCACCGCCGTGCAGGCCGGGCTCTCCGGTCACCTGATCCTCACCACCCTGCACTCCGAGGGCACGGTCGGGGTCTTCCCTCGCCTCATAGACCTGGGTACCGAGCCCTTCTTGGCGGCCTCCGCCACCCTGGCCTGCGTAGCGCAGCGCCTCGTGCCGAGGCTCTGCCCGCACTGCCGTCACCCGAGAACCCCCACCGCCGCCCAACAGGCCTTCGTCGAGCGCGTCCGCCAGAGCGTGGGCGAGCCGGACGCGGGAGCCCAATTTCTGACCGCCGAGGGCTGCTCCCGGTGCCGGCAGCTCGGCCATGTGGGTCGCGTCGCCGTCTTCGAGATGCTGGTTTTAAGCCCCGAACTGCGGCGCATGATCGCGGCTCGCGAGCCCCTTGACCGCCTGTGGGAGGCGAGCCGGGAGAGCGGTCGCCGCAGCCTCCAGGAGAACGCCGTAAAACTCGCGGCCGCGGGCGAGATCAGCCTCGAAGAGGCGATGTCGGCGGTGAGCCGGTGAAGGCCCTGGCCGCACTGCTGAGGCTCGCCGCCGGGTGCTGCCTGCTCTATCTCTCGGGCATCGTCTTCTACCAGCCGCTCGCCGACGCGATGCCCGGCGAGCTCTCTCGCAGCCTCGAGCGCATCCCGGGGGTGGGGGCGAGCGGGGGCTTCATGGCCCAGATTCTCTCGGAGCCGCCGGGGGCCGCCGTCGCGATCGACGGCAAGCCGCGCGGCACCGCGCCTTTTTTCGGCAACGTCGCCTGCCGCGAGGGAGAGAAGGTGCGCCTCGAGGTCCGAGCCGAGGGCTTCGAGA
>JBCCLG010000831.1:0-2866 GCA_039027015.1 Acidobacteriota bacterium
GCCGCTGGTGCGCGGGCCGGTCGTCGGTCTCCGGCAGCCGCTCGAGGGCGTTGTGGAGGCGGGTCCAGGCGTCGTCGAGGAGCGGCCTCAGGATGTCGAGAAAGAGGCCGTCCGGCTGCTTTTCGGCCACCGGGGTCGGCATGCCGCCAAAGGGGCCTGGCCGCGGCTTGCGGTAGGCCTCAACAACCCGGGCGAGCCATTCGGGGCGGTCGCTCGGGCCCCGGTCGATCAGCCCCGGCGCCGGGCTGCCCAGAATCTGCGCCAGTCGCTCGGCGCTCAGCCCCAGCTGCTCGAGCTTTCTTTGAAAGCGGCCCTCGTCGTCGAGGGCTGATTCGGCTCTCCAGCGCTCGAGGCGCTGGCGGGCCAGTTCGGGATCGAAGCCTTGAGAGTCGCCGTCGCCGTTGCCGGCTGGCTCCGCCGAACTCAGAAGAAGGTCGCGCTCTGAAAGCGTCAGAGCGCGACCCCAATCAAGTGCTTGAGACGGCATCGGTCAGAGAGTACCTCCGAAGCTCAGCACTCGAAGATTCTCACGGGCAGGCGAAGGGCGGCTGCACGCAGGAGAAGAGGAAAGTCGAGCCGGGGCGCGGGCCGCCGCCGCCACAGTTGTTACAGCCGGTCGGAGCGCAGCCGCCGGTGACGGACTTCAGCGCGTCGTCGTCGACGGAAGAGAGACCGGCCGGGTGGGCCGGCAGCTGGGCCAGCTCTTCAGCCGTCAGGCTGTTGCGGTACTCGGCGTCACGGAGAGCGCGAACGGTATCGATCTTCTTCATGGAGAACACTCCTTCTAAATGGGTTGTGAGTATCGAGGTTCCGGCACGACGCGGGTAGCACCTCGAACCGCCCGCGCCTCTCGCAACCCGTGAGTGACCCTCGCCGCAATCCCTGCGTACAAACGCAAAAAATCTTCCCGAGCCTGAGCTCCGACTCGATGTGGGATGGCTGTTCATTGGGTTGGGAGCCATTGGATTCTAGCGATATGTCCAGATTCTGGCAACAGCAAATTGATCTCTTTTGGCGAATTAAAGGAGTCTTATCGTTCTTTTAGCGCGATGCTGAATTATTTGCCTGGCATTCCTTCGGCGATCAGATGATCCGCGACGCGAAAGCTATTGGCCAGGATCGTGAGCGTGGGCGAAGCGCCTCCCGAAGTCGGCATGAAGCTGCCGTCGACCACGAAGAGGTTGGGCACCTCGTGACTTCTGCACCAGGGGTCGAGCACCGAGGTCTTGGGGTCGGAGCCGGCGCGGCAGGTGCCGTGAACCAGATAGGAAGAGGTTCCGCCCACCGAATCGATGCGGTAGCTCTCGGCCCCGAGATCCCTCAGGACCTCGAACGCCCGGTCCATGACCCAGCGGCCGCATTTCTCGTGATGCTGAGGCAGGTCGAGGTGAATGCGAGCCACCGGCAGGTCCCAGCAGTCGCGCACGCCGGCGTCGAGCTCCACGAAGGTGCCCCGGTTGGGGATGTAGTCGTGAAAGACCTCGAAGCCCACGTGCAGGAAATTCTCGAGCCTGGCGGTCACCTGGCTCTCCAGCTCGCGCCCCCAGACCAGCGACTCGCCGCTGAAGGCGAGCCGCTCCGCCGAGAGCAGCGGCCTCTCGGGAGTCAGGAAGAATCGCAGGACGCCGCCCTTGGCGAGGTCGCTCACGCCGTCGGGCAGGAAGTAGTGATCCATCATCGAGCGGCCCAGAAAGGGGTGGCGCGATCGCCGAACCTTCGCCGGTAGCGAGCTCCGGGGTATGGAAGCTTCGCCCATGGAGACGGCGTGAAACTGCAGGTGGCGGCCCACCAGCCCGCTGCCGTTACCCAGACCGCGGGGGTGCTTTTCGGTGGCCGAGAGCAGCAGCAGCCGGGCGGACTCGACCGCCGAACAGGAGACGCACACCACGGGCGCCCGCACCTCGCCGACCTCGCCGTTCGAGTCGCGAAAGCGGCAGCCGGTGGCCAGGCCGTCCGAGTCCGAGGTCACCTCGAAAACCATGGCCTTGGGCACCACCCGGCAGCGGCCGGTGGCCTCGGCGCGGGGGATCAGGGCCTCCTGGGTGGAGCCTTTGGCGCCCACCGTGCAGCCATAGCCGGCGCAGACTTCGCAGTAGGCGCAGGCCGGCCGGCCGAGGTAGGGCCTCGAGGCCACGGCGCGCGGCGTCGGGAAGGGGCTCCAGCCGCGCTGGCGGATCGCACCCTCGAGCAGCGAGGAGAACGGATGGGCGTCCAGGGGCGGCAGGGGATAGCTCGACGAGCGTTCGCCCTCAAACGGGTTGGCGCCGGCCAGGCCCGACACCCCGACCTCCCTCTCGGCCAGGCAGTAGTAGGGCTCCAGGGCGGCGTAGTCGTAGGGCCAGTCGACCAGCTCTTCGTAGTCCCCGAAGCGGCTGCGC
This sequence comes from Acidobacteriota bacterium, assembly GCA_039027015.1. Classification (GTDB taxonomy): domain Bacteria; phylum Acidobacteriota; class Thermoanaerobaculia; order Multivoradales; family J023; genus JAUIJL01. Next base: position 2,379 of record JBCCLG010000831.1, read on the forward strand.
ATCCTGAAATCGTCGGGATGAAAGCGGTAGAGATAGGCCCCCATATGCACCGTGCCGCCGCCCACGCAGCAGGCGATCCAGCCGAGCTGGCTGAGCTGCGCCTGTTCGGTTTGCGAGGTGACCACGGTATGCGGCTCGCGCTCGAGGGGCGGGGTAAAGAAGGAGTTGCGGGTGACCTCCGTTTCGTCGTGGGCGTAGGCCGCCCGCGAGTGGCGGGCCCCTTTCTCGAGCACGAGGACCTCGTAGCCGGCCTTGGCCAGGCTCAGGGCCATGGGGCCCCCGCCGGCGCCGCTGCCGATGATCAGGACGTCGGGCTCGAGCATTCGATTTTCGGCCTTCTGTTGGTCCCTTCGTCGCCGCGCCGCCGCGGGCCGGGGAAGAGCTCGCCCGGAGCCCTGCGCACCGAGTAGCGCGCCTCCAGGCTCAGGCTCAGCATCAGCCTCAGGGCGTGCGCGAGATAGGGGTCGCTGTCGCCCTCGAGCCCGCGC
>JBCCLG010000832.1:0-2861 GCA_039027015.1 Acidobacteriota bacterium
CCACCCCCTTGGAGGTCGAGGCCGTGGAGTCGGAATCCCCGGCGAGTTTGAGGATCCGCACGCAGCCCCCCGGGCGCCGCAGCGAAGGCCCGGGTCAGCAGCGAGCGCGACTTGAGAACCTCAGAGCAAACGCCCCGCGAACTCCCCGCCAGCGCGCACGAAGATCACGGTCGGCAGATTGCCGACCAGCTTCTGGAGCCTCTCGAGGTAGGCCGGCTCCTCGCCCTCGGCCACGCTCTGCAGGCCGAGGAGCACCAAATCAGCCTCCTGGGACTCGGCCTGGATGATCTCGTGGACCGTCTCCCCGGACTTGCGGGTCAGAACCTTGGTGCGCGCTTTGATGCGGCAGCGCTCGATCAGCTCGTCGAGGGACTTCTCGGTCTTCTGGCCGGTCATGGCGTTGGAGGCGATGGTCTTGACCTGCAGGGTGGTGTTGCGCCACTCCGGATTGACCGAGAGCAGATAGGCGAAGAGCATCAGCAGGTCGCCGTTATTCTCGAGCCCGCCCCACCAAATATCGATCCGCCGCAGCTTGGAGGACCAGCGCCGCGGCGCGATGCGGCAGATGAGGGTCGATTTGCCGAGCAGCTCCACCTGCCGCACGATGGACAGCAGCTCGTGCATGCGGGTCGGCTCGTCGGCCCAGCCGAACATCAGGGTGTTGGAGGAGATGCCCGCGATGCCGTTGGCCTGGGCGATGGCCAGCACCCCCTCCTCGAAGCTGGGCACGATCTCGGTTTCGGCGAAGGCCACGATGCCCTCGGAGTCGAGGAAGCGCTCGGCCGCCTCGGTGGCTTCCCGGGTCTGGGAGGCGAGATCCTCGAGCCTGCCGACCCGCAGCTGGCACAGGGTCAGGATGCCCCGCTTCTGATTGAGCCAGGCGGCGAAGCGCAGAAGGTCGACGCGCTTTTGCGGGTCGCCGGCAAAAACCAGAATGTGCGGACGCCAGTTGCGCGGGTCGACCGGCAGGCTGCGCAGGCGCAGCAGGGTGGCGCGCGCCAGAGAGATCAGGGCGCCGTAGCGCAGATCGCCCCAGGAGGCCGAAAGCGAGCGCCGCCGCAGGCCGGCGTAGACTCCGATCTCGATCACCAGGGCGGCCAGCGCCGCCCACAGGTTGATCAGCGACATCACCCACAGGCAGCCGATGGCGCCGCCGATCGAGACGTACCACGGCACGCGGATCGACGGCCGGTAGGAGGGCGCGCCCGAGAGCTGCTCGAGGCCGGCGACCAGGTTGACCATGCCGTAGGTGGTGAGAAAGAACATGGTCAGAACCGGCGCCACCGCGTTCAAGTCCCCCAGTCCGACGGCAGCCAGCGCCACCGCCGTGGCGAAAAAATGCGCCACGCCCTGCCCGGCCAGCGGCACGCCCAGGATCTTTGACGGCGGCTTCGGAAGAACGCGATCTTCCATCAGCGCCTCGAGGGTGCGGGGCGCGCCCAGGATGCTGCCCAGCGCCGAAGACACGATGGCCCCCAGAAGGCCCGGGATGATCAGCCAAGGCACCAGGGCGATGTCGAACCAGATCAGATTGTTCGCCGCCAGGTCCTCGGGCGCCGCGGTCGCCGCCAGGGCGATGGGCACGATGAGATAGACCCCGAGGCCCACGGCCACGGCGGCCAGGGTGCCGGTGGGGATGCTCTTTTTGGAGTCCGCCAGATCCCCCGACAGGCTGATGCCCGCCATGATGCCGGTGACCGCCGGGAAGAAGACGGCGAACACCGTCCAATACCCGGCCTCGCCGGGCGAGCCCTGAAAGAGCGGCAGGGTCGCTCCCGCCCTTTGGCCGGCGCCCACGAAGAGAGAGCCGATGGCGCACACGATGGCGACCATGATCGGCAGCTGCAGCTTGAGCGCCAGCTGGGTCGAACGGCCGGCGATCAGCGAAACCACGAGCACGGTCACCGCGGCCACGGGCTTTTGCGGCAGGCCCGGCCAGAAAAGCTCCAGGCTCTCGGCAAAGCCGAAGCTGTAGAGCGTCACCGAGAAGGTTTGAGCCAGGAAGAGGGGAATGCCGATGGCGCCGCCCAGCTCCAGCCCCAGGGAGCGCGAAATCATGTAGTACGCGCCGCCCGCGCCCACGTGCATATTGGTCGCCACCGCGGACACCGAGAGAGCCGTCGCCACGGTGATCACGTGGGCCAGGAGCACGATCGACAGGGCGGGCACCAGGCCCACCTGCGACACCACCCAGCCGGTGCGCAGAAAGAGCACCACGCCCAGGATGGTCAGGATGGAGGGCGTAAAGACGCCTAAGAAAGTGCCCAGATTGGCGGGCTCGGGCTGAATCGAAGTCTTCTCACTCATCGCGGACGGGCGGGGGCTCTCGGGCAGGCGGGGGACTCTCTAGGACAGGATCTCATCCGGGGGGCGGGAGCCTCATCGTATGGCATTCGGCCTCGGCGGTGTTCGAATCGCCCTTTCGATGCGCGGCTAGGATCCGTAGAGTTCAGGAGTGCGATTCCTCCTCGTCACCCCTACCACCACCCTTCGCCGCGGCAACGTCGTGACCGCGAAGCGCTGGCAGGGTCTCCTGCGGCAGCTAGGCCATCGGGCAGAGATCGCCCGATCCTTTGGCGACGGCGAGGAAGCGTGCGACGCGCTGGTCGCGCTTCACGCGCGCAAGAGCTTCGAGTCGATCGAGCGATTCCGCCTGCAACGCCCCTCCGCGCCCCTGGTGGTGGCCTTAACCGGCACCGACCTCTACGGAGACCTCGGCCGGAGCGTCGAGGCGGAAAAGGCCCTCGGGTGGGCGGACCGCCTGATTGTGCTGCAGCGCCGCGGCCTGGATCTCCTGCCCCCTCACCTGCAAGACAGGGCCAGGGTCATCCTGCAGTCGGCCACGGCCACCGCCAGCCCGC
>JBCCLG010000833.1:0-2853 GCA_039027015.1 Acidobacteriota bacterium
GCGCGAGTTTTCCGCAGCTAAAAGTTCATGTACTACTTTAAGGATTCCGCAAGTGCTTGGAATCGTTGGGATTGGCCGCTGATCCCGATGCTCGAGGAGGCCTCGGGAGTCTTTCTCTAGGAAGAGGCGCGGCGCTCGAGAACGGCGCGCAGGGCGCGGATGTCCTCGGGGCCCGTGCAGCAGCAGCCGCCCAGGATCTGCGCGCCCGCCTCGAGCCACTCGACGGCGCCCGCCGCGAAGGCGCTCGGCGCGCTCGTGGCGGCCGTCTCCTCGATCCATTGTCCCGTGCGGGCGTCGTAGCTGCCGCCGCGGTTGGGATAGGCGAGAAGCGCGACGGACGGCGCAGCCCGCCGCAGGCTGCGCAGGCAGGGCGCGACCCGCGAGGGCGGCACGCAGTTGACCCCTAGGGCGACGATCGCCGGGTGATCGCGCAGCAGCTCGGCGACCGCCTCGAGGGGCGTTCCGTCGGCCAGGTGCTCGCCGTCTCGGCAGCTGAAGCTCATCCAGCAGGCCGCGGGCCGCGCCGTCAGAAGGTCCGCCAAGACCTCGATCTCCACCCGCGAAGGCAGGGTTTCGCAGGCCAGAAGGTCGGCTCCGCTCTCGGCCAGCAGACGCAGGCGGTCTTGATGAAAGCGCTCGAGGCCTCTTGCTCCGACGCCGCCATAGCTGCCGGTGAACTCGCTGCCGTCGGCCAGCACCGCGCCGTAGGGCCCGACGCTGGCGGCCACCAGGGGCCGCGGTGCTTCGCCGCGGCGCTCGAGAAAGTCGCGGCGCGCCCGGCGGGCCAGGGCGACCGACGAAACGAGGGCCTGCTCGGCCTCGCGCGCCGAGAGACCGCGCGCGGTAAACCCCTCGAGGGAGGCCTGGTAGCTGGCCGCGATCAGGCAGTCGGCTCCCGCCTCGAGAAAGTCGCGGTGCACCTTGAGGATCAGGTCCGGAGAGTCGAGCAGGCAGCGAGCCGAGTAGAGGCCGCCGGTGAGGTCTGCCCCTAGGTTTTCCAGCTCGGTGGCCAGGCCGCCGTCGAGCAGCAGAGGGCCGCCGGCGAGCCGGTCTGAGAGCGGGTTCGAATCGAGAGTCGTCGTCATGTCTCAGGGCCTTGGGGCAGCGCCCGCGCCCGCACGCCCGGATTCGAAGGCCGGGAGCGAGGGCGCTGGTGGGTCCCGTCGAGCGCTCGGGGAGCGCCGGTGACTCCCGAAGCGCAGCCCGCCAGTGTCGGCTCGCCTTTCGTCACAGGCGGCCCGACGACCCCCCTGGCGCGATCCTACAATGCGCCCAGACAGTCGCACAGACGATCCGGAGCGCTTTGATTCCTATGGTCAGGAGTTTTTTGTCATCGAGCCTGCGCCTCGCGGCGACGCTCGCCCTGCTGGCGGGCGCCGCCCCCGCGTGCGCTGAACCCGCGATCGCGCGCTCCCCCGGGAGCTACGAGAGATTCGAGGTCACGGCTCCGGACGGCGTGCCCGAGATCCCGTTCACCATGATCAACAATCATGTGCTTCTGCCGGTCAGGGTTCAGGGTATCGGCCCCCTGCGCCTGCTGCTCGATACCGGCATGCCGGGACCCGGAATTCTCCTCTACCGCACGGCCAAGGCCGAGAGGCTCCCGCTGCGCTTCGACCCCGAGCGGCGCGTTCAGGTGCGCGGCGCGGGCGGCGAGGGCCAATACCTCGACGCCAAGGTAGCGCCGTCCGAGTCCATCTCCCTGCCGGGCCTCGAGATCACCGACAGCCGGGTGCTGGTGCTGCCGGTCAACTCCCACTTCAGCTCCTACCATGACGGCACCATCGGCCGTTCGCTCTTCATTCGCTTCACCGTCGAGATCGACTATGAGCGGCAGGTGGTGCGGCTGCACGAACCGGACTCGTTTTCGCCCCCCGCCGGCAGCAAGATCCTGCCGATTCACCTGCAGCGCAAGGTGCCCCACGTCGATCTGCCGATCCAGATGGCGGACGGCCGGAGGGTGGAGGCGCATTTCGTGATCGATTTGGGCGCCGCCCACGCGATTTCCCTCAACACCGCGGCCTCGAGGCACATCAAGGTGCCCGGCACTTCGCTCTCGACCCTGCTCGGCCGCGGGCTCTCCGGGCCGATCCGAGGGCGCGTGGGACGCATCGCCGAACTCGATTTGGCCGGCTACGTGCTCGAGCAGGTGGTGACCTCCTTCCCGATTCTGGAGCATCAGAACCCGCGGCGCACCGAGAACCTGGGCGGCAACCTCGGCAACGAAGTGTTGCGGCGCTTCGACCTCTTTTTCGACTACACCGGGGGCCGCCTCATTCTGCGGCCCAACCGCGACTTCTCAGACTCCTTCGTCTACGACCACTCCGGCCTCCATCTGAGCTACGGCGAGCAATTCCGGGTCGAGCACGTGCTCGAGGGCTCGCCCGCCGCGGCCGCGGGAGTGGAGGTCGGCGACGTTCTGACCCACCTCGCCGGCGAGATCGTGGGCGCGCCGCAGATCGATAAGGTGCGCGACGCCCTGCGCCTTCAGGGCGACCTCGAGGTCACCCTGAAGCGCGGCGCGGTCACCCTGCAGAAGGTGATCCGTTTGCGGCGGCTGATCTGATCCTTCAGGCCAGCCGCTAGCTCTCGCGCACCCGCTCCACCGCTCGCTGCCAGCCGGCGTAGAGCTCCTCGCGCCTCGCGGCCTCGAGGGCGGGCGTGAAGAGCCGGTCTCGACGCCGGGCCTCGGCCAAATCATCCGCGCTCCGCCACACGCCGGTGGCCAGCCCGGCGAGAAACGCGGCGCCCAGCGCCGTGGTCTCTACCTGGGCCGGGCGGTCCACCGGAATGCCGGTGACGTCGGCCTGGAACTGCATCAGGAAGTCGTTGGCCGCGGCGCCGCCGTCCACC
>JBCCLG010000834.1:0-2850 GCA_039027015.1 Acidobacteriota bacterium
ACCTCGAGCGCCTCGGCGCTCGCGCCGCGCCACACGGCAACCGCCGGGGCCCCCTCGCCGGCGCCGCCCAGCTCGAGACTCGCAGGACCCTCGGGCCAACCGGCGATCTCCACGCGCGCCTCCGGCACGCTCGATCGGACCTCGAGCAGCTCGGAGAGCGCCAGCAGGGCCTGGGCGTCGGCCTGGGTGCTGCCCCAGCCGTCGCCCGTTCCGAGACGCACCAGGGCCTCCTGGAGCGCCTCGAGCCGCGGATCCGAGCCGTCCCTGAGAGCCAGTGCGCGGGTCGCCGAAGCCAGCACGCGCACCTCGCTGGGCAGGATCCGCGGATCGCCCAGACCCTCCTCCCGCAGGCCGGCGTAGGCCAGCCGGCCCTGACGCCTCTGGAAAATCAGCGAATCCCACAGCCGCTCCACCAGCTCCGGCCTCTCGTCGACCTCGCCGGTCGCGAGATCGAGGGTGGTCAGCAGCCTGGCCAGGGCCTCCGCGCCGAGAAAATCGGCCTTGCGGCCCAGCTCGGCGCCGTAGGCGGGCTCGAGGCGGCCGAGGCGGGCGAGGGCCTCGAGGGCCATCACCCGCTCAGACCACGACTCGCCTGCGATAAAGCCAGAGTAGTCCGAGCGCAGAGCCCGGCCGAGGGCGCGCTCGATCGGCGCCCGCACCGCCGCGGGAACGTCGAAACCCCCGCGCTCTGCCGCCGCCAGAAAGTCGGCGGTCCAGGCGGTGAGCGAAACGTAGCCCTGCCCCCCTGGCCAGAACGCCACCAGACCGTCCTCGCCGGTCGACTGGGCGATCCAGTCGAGGGTCTCGTCAAGACCGCCTGCGCCGCGCTCGAGATCGCCGCCGCCGACGCGGAGGGCCGGCAGGGCGAGGCGCTCGCGCAGCTCGGCCACGGCCAAAAGCGCCCGGGCCTTGCTCACCCGCTGTTCGGTGCAGCCGTGGGGAAATTCGAGCAGGGCGTCGAGGCCCGAGGCCATGCGCACTACCCCCGCCTCGGTGGAGGCCAGCAGCTGGCGCCTGAAAGTGCCGGGACGAAAGAGCGCGCCGCCGTCCTCCGCCTCCGCGGCCGGCCACCCGAAGGCGTCGCCGGCCTTGAGAAGAACGATCTGCCGCTCGATCACCGGACGCCGGTCGTCCAGGATCGGCAGCGCCGCCTCGAAGGCGTCGCCCGCGCCGTCCTGGTCGCGCTCGACTCCCACGGTAACCCGCACCTTGCGCCGGAGGTCCGTCTCCTCATCGTCGCCCCAGGTCGGGGTCGGCACCGAAACCCCAAAGGCCACGCGAGTGGGACCGCTCGGCGAGAGGGTGAGATCGCGGCGGGCCTCGCCCGCGGGATCGCCCGCAAGGGCGCCCTCCTCGAGCTCGAGACCCTCGACCCGGATCTGCACCCCGCCGGCGCCCCCGGCGCCCGACACCACGCGCGCCACCGCGGCCGCCTCGAAGCGGTCGCCCGGCCGCACGAAGCGCGGCAGGGCCGGCTGCACCAGAACCGGCAGCCGCACCGACAGGCGGCTCGAGGCGACGCCGAAGCGCTGGGCGCCCGAGAGCGCCTTGGCGCGCACCGCGAAGTCGGTCAGGTTGTCGGGCAGGGGCACCCGCACCGTCAAAGCGCCCGAGGCGTCCACCTGCAGGGCGGTCCTGAAGAACGGCACGGGCTCGAAATTTTTGCGCACCGTCTGGCGGTCGAGCACGCCGCGCTCCTGGCCGGCGACGCCGCCTCCCGGAATCTCGGCGTAGGGCAAGCTGCCGAACACCAAATCCCGCGTGTCGCGCATCTCGAGGTGGGTGAAGGCCGGAATCAGAAAGTCCGGCAGGGGATCGAGGCGCTGCTCCCGTCCGAGGGCGAGCACCGCGCGGTCGACCAGCCACAGGGTGACCTCCCCCGCCGCCGGCTCGCCGTCGGGGGTTTTGAGGCGCACCGTGAGGTCGATCTCGCGGCCCGGCATCGACTCCGCGGGATGCTCGAGGGAGACCTCCAGCTGCGCCTCCCGAGGCTCGATCTTGAGCCACTCGGTGGCCGCCAGGGTGGCGGGCTTGCCGAGGTCGACGGCGTTGCCCGGTCGCGGGCCGCCCCCCGCGCGGCCGCGCATCAGCGCCACGTGCACCGGCAGGCGCGGCGCCCAATGGCCCTCGATGGGCAGATCGAAGGTGCCCTCGCCGCCCACCACGTCGACCCAGCGGTAGCGATTGCCCTCGGGCGCCTCCACCACCACCATGGCCCGGGCGCTCTGGAACGGGCTGCGCAGCACCAGGCGGGCGGTGTCTCCCGGGCGATAGCTCGCGGCGTCGGTGTCGATCTCAAAAACCCGCGAGCGCGGCCGCTCCCAGGCGACCGGCTGCTCGCCGCCGGACGCGGCGTAGAGATCGACCGACACCGTCTGCGCTCGGCCCAGGCGATCGCGGGCCTCGACCTCCACGACGTAGACCCCGGGCTCGCCGCCGGCGAGGGGCAGGGGCAGAGCCAGAGGATCCTCGGCGCTCCGCACCTCGATCTCGTGTACGGGCTCGTCGACCACGTCGGTGATGTAGCGCGCCACGCCGTCCGAGAAGTCGCTGGCCCGCAGGTGGGAGTGCCACTGGCGGTGCAGCAGGCGCACCGTGACCTCCTGATCCACCACCGGCTCGCCGTCCGGCCCGAGCACCAGAATCTCGGGCACCAGATCCTCACCGGGCTCAAGAAAGCGCGGCGCCTTGAGAGCCAGCACGAAGGCCGGCAGGGCCACCACCCGCCGGGTGGCGGTCACGGTCTGGTCGTCGGCGCCGGTCACCGTCGCCTCCACCACGTAGGTGCGCGGCTGGGCCGTCGGCTCGATCGACGGATCGAGGGTCAGGACCGCGCCGCCGTCGCTGTCG
>JBCCLG010000835.1:0-2848 GCA_039027015.1 Acidobacteriota bacterium
CCGAAGGCGTCCACCGGCGCGGTGGCGGCAAAGCCGTCGCGGTAGTCGGGCACGGTGGCGCTCACCAGGTCGGCAGCCGCGGCGTCGGCGAAATTGCCCGCACCCGCAGCCACCGGCAGAGCGTCGCCCCAGGGGTATTTGCGGCCCTCAGCGGCGGCGCCGCCGCCCCCGTAGCGCGCCGCCCAGGTCCACTCCGCCTCGGTGGGCAGGCGGTAGCCCGTGGACGGGCGCTCGCCCGCGGGCTTGGCGACCAGGCTCTTGCCGTCCGCCGCCGTCTGGTAGGCCGGCTCCAGGCCTTCTCGCTCGCTCAGCCAGTTGCAGTAGGCCGCGGCGTCCTGCCACGAGACCTGAACCACCGGGTGGGCGTCCGCGTCGAGGCTGGTGGAGCCCACCCGACCGGAGCGGTGGTCCGGGCGGAATCTGCGAAACTGCGCGTTGGTGACCTCGTGGGCGGAGAGGTAGAGGCGCCGGCTCAGCTCGACCTCGCGCAGGGTCTCGTTGGAGCGTCGCCCGGGCTCGCGTCGCGAGGCGCCCATGCGAAAGCGGCCGGGCTCCAAGATCACCAGCTCGTGGCCTTCGCTGGTGCTTTGGACCTCTCGAATCGCCCGCTCGCGCGCTTCTCCTTCCGCCTCGAGGCGCAGCTCGACCCTCTGCTCGCGGCCCGCCAGGGGGGTGACCTCGGCACTTTGGGCGACGTAGCCCTCGCGGCCGGCCGCCACCGAGAGCGCCGCGCCCGCCGGCAGCTCGAGCCGGCGCTCTTCGCGCACCTGGCCGCCCACGCGCACCTCGGCGTCGGGCGGAAAGACGTCGATCACCACGCTGCCGACCTGGGCCCGCAGCTCGAGGTGCAGATCCTCCGCCTCGCCCGAGCTCACCGTGATCTCGCTCTCGGCGGGCTCGAAGCCAGCCTTGGTGATCCGCAGCCGATGGCTTCGGCCCGGCTCGAGGGACAGCTCGAGGGGCGTTTCGCCGCGGTATCGATCGCCCACGCGCACCGCGGCGCCCGCCGGTTGGCTGGTGATCGACACGTTGCCTTTGGAGGGTTCGAGGGCGACGGGTCCCACGGCCTGCTCGGAGCCCGCCTCGACCGTGACCGTGCCGCTGCGCGGGGCGAAGCCGGCGCGCGACAGGCGGTAGGCGCGCACTCCCTGCAGCAGCTCCACCGCCGCGGGGGTGGAGCCGCGGTCCTCCCCGTCGATCGTGAGGCGCGCGCCGGACGGCCTGCTGGTAAAGAAAACCGTTCCCCAGCGCGGGGCGAGCACCGCGTCGAGCCTCTGGGCTTCGCCCGCGCCCTCGATTTCGAGATTGATCTCAAAAGGCTCGTGGCGCTCGGCGGCAAGGCGCAGGCGATAGACGCCCGCCTCGACCTCGATCTCCGCGGGCGTGGTGCCCGCGAGCTCTCCGTCGAGGAAGATCTCGGCCTCGAGGGCGCCCGGCTTCTGGGCCTCCAGGTCGGCGGAAAACGGCTCGTCCGCCCCTTCGTCAGGGTCGGGCAGATCCACCGGCAGGCCGTCAGCGGCCAGCTCCACCTCCTCGAGGCTTTGGGGCGCGTTGAGGGCGGCCCCGGACAGGGCGGTGAGCGCCAGGCGGCCCGGCAGCCTGCGCAGCTCGAAGTCGAAGACTTGGCGGGCGGCGTCGCCGACTGTGATCGGGCTCTCGAGATCGCGATAGCCCTCGAGGGAGGCCCGCACGGTGTACTCGCCCCGCAGCACGAGAAAGCGTCCGCCCAGCTCGAGCCTCAGGGGGCTGCCCTCGAGAACGACGCGCTCGGGCGGCGGCGTGATCTGGAGCTCCACCGAGCGAGCGGAGAGAAGAAAGAGCGCCAGGCCGCCGAGGACCATCAGCAGCAGGGCGGCCAGGCCGAGGCCGAGAAGCCGCCGCCTGCCGCCCGAGGCGTCCCCGGTGCCGCGCTCGCGGGCGGGGGTGAAGGCCACCGGCTCGATGGGCCGGGCTGGCGCGGGGCCTCGATCCTCCGGGCGTCGCGGCGGCGGCACCAGCTGAACCCCGGCGGTGCCGCCGGCTTCGCTCGGTTTCTCGAGCCTCACGAGCAGACCCTCCCGGGCGCTCTCGACCTTGAGGACTCCGCCGTCGCCGAGCTCTACCCGGTCGCCGGCCTGGAGCCAGCGGGAGTCCGCGGCGCCCTCGCTCCCGGCGCGCTGTAGGAAGAGATCGCCGGCGTCGAGGCCGAGCCAGGCGCGGGTGGAGCGCCAGCCCTCGAGGCGCAGGCCCGATCCCTCGCCGCCCACCGAGAGCGGGAAGTCGGCGCTCGACATCGTGCGCCGCCCGTCGGCGTCTTCGAGCACGAAGCGTCGCTGGTTCGCCGGGCCTGCCGCCGCCGGGCTGTCTTTCGCGGCGCCTTCGCTCATAGGGCCTCCTGGCAGCGCACGTCGAGGGGCGGCGGGCTGCCCCCGGGCTCGAGGGTCCACTCGATGCGCACGTCGCGGAAGCCTTGGCGGCTGCCGACCACGGTGTAGGTTCCCGGGCGCAGCTCCAGGCGGCGGCTGGAGAAGGCGCCGAGCTGGCCGACCCGGTAGACGGTGACCTCGGTCAGAGAGTCGGAGCGCAGCTCGGCGACCACGGTTTGCGAGTAGCGCTCGAGGGCGCGGCTCAGCCGCTCGACGCGGGCGCGGTGTTCGGGGCCCTGGGGGGCGACCTCGAGCGCCCGGTCGAGAACGCCTTCGGCCTCCTCGAGTACGGCGGCTTCGCCCAGCCGCTCGGGCCTCGAGACGTGAAAGTCGAGGGCTTCGGCGAGGGCCGCCCGCTCGAGGCTGCGCGCCCGGCCGCCCCGCGCGCTGTCGAGCCGCGGGGCGAGGGCGAGAATCTCGCCGTAGGCCTCGGCGGCCGGCCG
>JBCCLG010000836.1:0-2847 GCA_039027015.1 Acidobacteriota bacterium
CCGACGGGGGATCGAGGGTCTCCAGCACGTCGCGCACCAGCTGCCGGGTGTCGACCTCGCGCACCTCCACGGGCTGGCTGCGCGAAGCCGAGTAGCGCAGCACGCCGCGCAGCAGGGCGTCGAGATGGCGGACCCGCGAGTCGAGCAGCTCCACCAGGTCGCGGCCCTCGGCGCCGAGATCCTGACAGTGGCCGTCGAGGAGCATGCGGGAAAGATTGCCGATGCCGCGCAGCGGAGCTCGCAGGTCGTGGGAGATCACGTGCGCGAAGTCGTGCAGCTCCTGGTTGCTCTCGCTCAGCTCCTCGAGCAGCACGGCGGTCTGCCGCTTGCTCTCTTCGCGGCCGGTGATGTCGGTTTGGATTCCCACGTAGTGGCTGATGCCGTCGCCGTCGCAGGAGATCGGCGAGAGGGTCAGCTCATTCCAGAAGAGCGAGCCATCGTGGCGATAGTTGCGCAGCTTCACCCGGCAGTCCCGCCGGTTCTCGAGCGCCGAGCGCAGCTCCATCAGGCCCTGCTGATCGCGATCGCGCCGCTGCAGGAATCTGCAGTTCTGGCCGAGCACCTGGTCTCTGGCGAAGCCGGTCATCGCCTCGAAGGCGTCGTTGACGTAGACCAGCGGCATGCTCGGCTCGCGCATATCGCACAGCGTCACGCCGCACGAAGTGTGCTCCAGCGCTCGCGCGGACAGCTCTCGGCTGATGATGCTGTCGATCGATGCCGAATTTGCGCTCATTTCGCCTTTCAGCTTGCTCGAGGGCGCCGAGAAAGGGCGCTTTTTCACGACCTTAGCACAGGCTCTTGTCAATTCATCGCGCTCTCGGGCCAAGCGGCCGCTCCGCCCGTCTGAGGCCGCGGCGGATCGGCACCGCCGGCAGCTGGCCAAGCGGGCGAAGATCGATTACCGTGAACCCTCTTCCGCACTTCCCGGCGCGAGGCTCAGTCCTCCCCTTCCCTCTACGAAGCGAGATACGCCATGAGCGACCAGCCGACCCTGATTTATACCCATACCGACGAGGCGCCCGCCCTCGCGACCCAATCCCTCCTGCCGATCCTGCGCGCCTTCGTCGCTCCGGCGGGTATCGAGGTCGAGACTCGAGACATCTCCCTGGCGGGGCGCATTCTGGCGAATTTTCCCGAGAATTTGAGCGACTCCCAAAGGATCGACGACGCCCTCGCCGAGCTGGGCCAGATGGCCCTGACCCCCGAGGCCAACATCATCAAGCTGCCGAATATCAGCGCTTCGGTGCCGCAGCTCAAGGCCGCCATCGCAGAGCTTCAGTCCCAGGGGTTTGACATCCCCGACTATCCGGAGGACCCGCAGTCCGAGGACGAGCGCGCCATCGCCGCGCGCTACGACAGAGTCAAGGGTAGCGCGGTCAACCCGGTGCTGCGCGAGGGCAACTCCGATCGACGGGCCCCCAAGGCGGTGAAGGAATACGCCCGCGCCAACCCTCACTCCATGGGGGCCTGGAGCGCCGAGAGCCGCTCCCACGTGGCGACCCTGGGCGCCGAGGGCGGCGGCGACTTCCGCTCCAACGAGCGCTCCATGACCTCCGGGGAGGCCACCGAGGTCGCCATCGAGCACGTCGCGCCGGACCGCGCCGTCACCGTCCTCAAGGCGGGGATCCCCGTGGAGGCGGGGGAGATCGTCGACGCGACGAGGATGAGCAAGAAGGCGCTGGTCGCCTTTTTGGAGGCCCAGGTCGCCGACGCGCGCGAGTCGGGGGTGCTCTTCTCCCTGCACATGAAGGCGACGATGATGAAGATCAGCGATCCGATTCTCTTCGGTCACGCCGTGCGCGCGTACTTCGCGCCCCTCTTCGAGCGCCACGGCGAGACCTTCGAGCGCCTGGGGGTCGACGTCAACAACGGCTTTGGCGACCTGCTGGCCTGTCTCAAGGAGCTAGACGCCGAGACTCGAAGCGAGATCGAGGCCGACATCCAGGCGATCTACGACGCCGGACCCGGCCTGGCGATGGTCAACTCCGACCGCGGCATCACCAACCTCCACGTGCCGAGCGACGTGATCATCGACGCCTCCATGCCGGCCATGATCCGCTCGTCCGGCCAGATGTGGAACGCCGCGGGCGAGCTTCAGGACGCCAAGGCGGTAATCCCCGACAGCAGCTACGCCGGGGTCTACCAGGTGGTGATCGACTTCTGCAAAGAAAACGGCGCCTTTGACCCGACCACCATGGGGAGCGTCCCCAACGTCGGGCTGATGGCCAAGAAGGCCCAGGAGTACGGCTCGCACGATAAGACCTTCGAGATCGCCGCCGCCGGCACCGTGCGGGTACGTTCGGCGGGCGGCGAGACCCTGCTCGAGCACGCCGTCGAGCCCGGAGACGTGTGGCGCATGTGCATGGTGAAAGACGCGCCGGTGCGCGACTGGGTCAGGCTCGCCGTTTCCCGGGCGCGCGCCACCGGCGCGCCGGCGATCTTCTGGCTCGATCGAGATCGCGCCCACGACGCCCAGCTGATCGCCAAGGTGGAGACGTATCTCAAGGACCACGACACCGAGGGCCTGGACCTTCGGATCCTCGCGCCCGTGGACGCCACGCGCGCCACCCTCGCCCGCCTCAAGGACGGGCAGGACACCATCTCGGTGACCGGCAACGTGCTGCGCGACTACCTCACCGACCTCTTCCCCATCCTCGAGGTGGGCACCAGCGCCAAGATGCTGTCGATCGTGCCGCTGATGAACGGCGGCGGCCTCTTCGAGACCGGGGCCGGCGGCTCCGCCCCCAAGCACGTCCAGCAGTTCAACGCCGAGAACCACCTCCGGTGGGATTCCCTGGGCGAGTTCCTCGCCCTGGCCGTGTCGTTCGAGCATCTGGCCGAGGTCAC
>JBCCLG010000837.1:0-2846 GCA_039027015.1 Acidobacteriota bacterium
CGCGCGGGGTGGGCGGCGAACGCGAGGCCGGCGGCGGCGGCGCTGTCGTGACCTGCGAGGCCACCGAGCGCGTGCAGCGCAGGGTCAGCTCGCCGGCGAGATAGAGCGCGGACGCCACCAGCAGGAGGCCGAGGGCCTCCAGACTGAGCACCAAGAGCGTCACTCGCCGTCTCGTTTTTCCCACGTGTTCTCTTCCTGCGACCCGGTCGATCCCCTCGACCCGCGCCGCGCATCCTATCGCTCTCTCGCCGGGCCGAGCCCAAGCGGGATTCGCGTCCTGCCCGGTGCGGGGGAGGCGCGCGCCTCGCACGTCACACGAGGGCCACCCTGACGGCTCAAAAAAAACGCCGCTCGGAGATGAAATGTTCTCGCCTTTCGCGCCATACCAGGCAAAGAGCTCGAAGCCGCTCCTCTGCCTCTCGGCGAATCGGCCGGCTTCTCTTTTCCTCAGGTCCCTAGGCCGCAGCTTTCTCCACGCATTAGCTCTAACCGCGACAGCCGATTCCCAATGATGATCCACAATCGCTACGAGATTCTCGGAGAGCTTGGGCAGGGTGCCATGGGCACCGTCTTTCACGCTTTTGATCATCGCGATCGCCGTGAGGTCGCCTTGAAGAGGGCTTTGATGCCGGTGGCCGACGCCGACGACGCCACGCTCTCGATGGCCAGTCTGCCCACCGCGGACCGCGAACGGATGCAGCCCACCGCGGCAGAATCGCCGGCGGCGCACCGAGTCGCCCGCGGCGCCGCCATCCCGGAAGGCGCGCCCTGCACTCAATCCCCGGGCTCGACGGCCGACCGGCGGCTGGCGCTGGTCCGCGAGTATCGGCTGCTGCGCGCGCTCCGCCACCCCAACATCATCCGCGTGATGGAGCAGAGCTTCGATCCCTGCCTCGGCCTGCCGTTTTACACCATGGAGCGGCTGCGCGCGCCGCAAACCCTTCTGGAGGCCGCCGAGGGGCGGAGTCTCGAGGGCAAGGTGCGCCTGCTGATGCAGCTTCTCGAGGCCCTCGAATATCTGCACGGTCGCGGCGTGATCCACCGCGATATCAAGCCGTCCAACGCCCTCGTCGAGGGCGAGCGCCTGACCCTGGTGGACTTCGGAATCGCCGAGCTGCGGGAGAAGCAGACCGGCGCCCCGGGCTCCTCGGGGACCCTCTCCTACATGGCCCCCGAGCTGCACGCCGGCCAGGCGGCCAGCGAGGCCAGCGACCTCTTCGCCGTGGGCGTGATCGCCTACCAGATGCTGACCGGCCGCCACCCCTACAAGGCCTCCAGCCTGACCCTGATGATGATCAACGTCAGCCGCGGGCGCGCCAACCTCGAGGCCAGCGATCTGGAGCCGCGGCTGGTTCCGGTGCTCCGAGGACTTCTGGCGGCCAAGCCGGCCTCGAGGTTCCGCTGCGCCGCGCGGGTCAAGACCCTCTTGGCGAGCGCCCTCGAGCAGCGGCGGGCGCTGCCCGAGTGCTAGCGGGCTCCTCGAAGCTCTCGCGGCCGGCGGCGCGTCACCACACGCCGCCGCCGTTGATCACGGCGAAGATCAGCAGGCCGAAAATCGCGGCCGGGCACACGAAGCGCACCATGACGCTCCACAGCGGCGCGGCGGGCAGGCTGTGGCCGCCGCCCTCGATGGCTTTGAGGGCCGCCTCGGTGCCCCATCGCCAGCCCACGAAGATGCAGATCAGAGCGGCGCCAAGGGTCAAAAAGTACGTGCCGCACACGATGTCGACCACGCTCAGAAAATCGGTCTTGCCCAGCACCTTGAATTCGCTGGTCAAGAATTTATTGGCGCCCAGGGAGAGCGCGCTCGGCACGCCCAGAATGAAGCATGAGAGACCGACGACCCAGGCCGCCTTCTCGCGCCCCCACCGACGCTCGTCCACGAAATAGGCCACGATCACCTCGAGCAGGCTGATCGTGGAGGTCAGGGCGGCGATCGAGAGCAGGACGTAGAAGACCACGGCCACCACGTTGCCGAGGGGTAGGGTATTGAAGATGCCCGCCATGGCGATGAAAATCAGGCCCGGGCCGCCCGTGACCTCGGCACCCGCGGTGAACAGAGCCGGGAAGATGATCAGGCCGGCGAGAATCGCGATGGTGGTGTCGAAGATCGCCACGCTCACCGCCGAGGACGGGATGTTCTCGTCCTTGGAGAGGTAAGAGCCGTAGGTGATCATGGCGCCCATGCCGATCGACAGGCTGAAAAGGGCCTGCCCGAGGGCGCTGACCACGGCCGTTAAGGAGAGCTTGGAGAAGTCGGGGGAGAACATGAAGCGCAGACCCTCGCCGGCGCCTTCGAGGGTGAGGGCGCGGGCCACCAGCAGCAGCAGGAAGCCGAAGAGCACGGGCATGAGAAAGCGCGCGGCCTTCTCGATACCGCCCGAAACGCCCCGCCGCACGACCAGGATGGTGACCAGCATGAAGCCTGCCGCCAGGCCGATCATCCAGACCGGGTCCGCGGTGATTTGGGTGAAGATCGCGGCGCTCTTCTCGGCGTTCATATCGCCCGAGAAGCGCCCGGTCGCCGCCATGTAGGCATAGCCCGCGGTCAGGCCCGCGATGACGCCGTAAAAGGAGAGGATGCCGAAGCCGGCGATCACCCCCATGAGGCCGACCAGCCACCACACGCTGCCGGGCACGAGTTTCTTGAAGGCGCTGACCGGGCTCTGCTGGGTTTCCCGACCGATCGAAAGCTCGGCCAGCAGCACCGGCAGGCCGATCGCAAAGACGAAGAAGAGGTAGAGGAGCACGAAGGCGCCGCCGCCGTAGGTTCCGGCGGTGTAAGGAAAGCGCCATATATTGCCGAGGCCGATGGCCGATCCTGCGGCGGCGAGAATGAAGCCAAA
>JBCCLG010000838.1:0-2842 GCA_039027015.1 Acidobacteriota bacterium
GCCCGGGAAATTGCCGCCGGTCTCAAGGATGCTGGTCACCTCGCCGCCGCCGATCAGCGGCCTCAGCAGTCGGACGTACTTTCCCTTGTTGGTGCCTCGGGCCTCGGCCGTCATATAGCGGATTTCGCCCTCGCATCGCCCGCGGGCGCTGGCCTGCTCCGGCGAGTCGTGGGCGGCCTCCGCGCGCGGCGGGAGCTCGTATTGGCGCTCCATGCGGCGACGGATTTCCGCCTCGAGCTGCTCCTCGCTGATCCGCTCGGGCTCCACCCGGCAGGCCCGGTCCCGATCGGTACTCCAGCTCTCCGGGACCTCGTGGGCCGCCAAAAAATCCCGCTCCTCGGACGATCGGAGGGCCGGGATCACCACACGCGGAATCTCGTCGATCACGGCGTAAAGAGAGCGGCGATCCCGGGTTGCCAGCAGGCCTTCGACCACGTGCAGCTCGCCGCCGGCCGGCCCGCCCTCGGGGTGCAGCTCGAAGAAGCTGATCATGTGAACCAAATCGAGGGACTGCCCGCTCTCGGGGCAGCGCAGAACGGAGAGCAGATCCTCACGCATGGCCCGCTCCTCCACCCCGCTCCGCGCCGCGAAGCTTCTCCAGGCGCGCTTCGAAGCACGATCTCGAGCCGTCACCGGTGACGAAGAGGTCGACCGTTTGCTTGAGGGCGATCGCGCGCAGCAGCACCTCGTCGTCGCGGGTGATGCGGCGCAGATAAGCCCGGCGCAGTCGGGTATCCAGGGCCGGAATATCGTAGACGGCCTTTGACACGACGCGCTTGACGGAACCCTTCACCGCGCCGCGCAGCGAACGTGCGTCGGGCAGAAGACGCCGACGCGCACCGCCCGGCGCCGCGGGGGCCAGACTCTCGAGCCGACGCAGCAGAGCCCGGCGATCGAGCCACTCCCAGACGGCGCTGTCCTCATCGCGCAGCTCGGCGAGGGCCGCCCGGCGCACGGGCGTCTCGCGGCTCAAAAGGTCGGTGAAGCTTTCGAGATTGCTTTGCCCCGCGAAGGCAAAGGCCTGCCAAACCGGCGAGAAGCTCTCGCTGCCCGCCTCGTCGAGGATCTTCTGCTCGTCGCGGGCCGCCACCGAGAGGCGCTGGATCAAGCGCAGCAGGCCCTCATCGAGAAGGGGATTGCGGTGGTCGAGCACGAGGGTTTTGAAGTAGGCCGCGGCGTTGAGATAGCCCTGGAGCCGGTGGCGGAAATAGACCTCGTCGCCGGTGTTGTCCTCCTGCACCTCGCGGTACTCGGCGGCGAGACCTTCGATCACCGCGTCGCCGCCCTCGCACACCCGCCTGTAGGCCTCCGGGTGCCAGGCAAATTCGCCGTCCGCCAAACCCGAGGTCGAGCGGATGCACATGCGCAGGATGGCGTAGGAGGAATCGAGCATCGCCCGGCCGCGGGTGAAGCATTGATCGCCCCGCAGAACGCGCCTGAAGCCCTGCTCCGACAGCTCCTCCATCAGCCGCAGCTCGTCGCCGTGGTAGGCGCCGATATCGGTCAGGCCGTCGAGGATGTAGGTGAGGCGCAGGGCCTTCTGCCCGTAGCCGGCGGGCACCCGCTCGACCTCCCGGAAGTCGAAGCCGAAGCGTCCCGCCAGCTGACGCGCGATAAAGACGTCGCTGCCCTGCGGCGGGTCGTTCGAGGTCCAGCTGACGGTGCGCACCCGGCGCGGGTCGTCGACGGCGCCGAGCGCCGAGGCGAGAATCAGCCGGGAGTCCTTGCCGCCCGAGAGGAAGATCAGATCCTTCTCCGGGTCCTCATAGTTGCGCAGCACCGAGCGGCGGATCTGCTCGCCGAGCAGCCTGCGGATCTCCTCGTAGGGCGTGCCGTCGCCCTCGACCGTGAAGCGATAGGAGGCGTAGCGCCTCAGGGTCGGCGCGGCGGCGGAGCCGGCCACGCGCGGGATCTCGAGCAGGGTGCCGCCCTCGAGTCGGTGGATGCCGGAGAAGAACGTTTGGGTCGAGAGCATGAAGCCCGAGGCGAAGAAGAGGCCCATGGCCGCCGGGTCCATCCGGCGATCGAGGCCGGGTACGGCGAGCAGCGCCTTGACCTCGGGCGCGAAATAAAGGACGCCGTCCTGAACGGTGTAGGCCAGGGGCCGGGAGGCGCGGCGGTCGACCATCAGCGACACCGCGCCGCCCCGCCGGTAGCTCACCGCGCACCAAAAGCCCTCGAGGCGGCGCGCGATCTCGGCGTCCTCGGGCGGCCTCGAGGGAGAATCGCTCCACAGCTGCGAGGCGCCCGGGGAGCCGTCGCCGCGATGCACCGGACCGTCCAGAAAAAGTCGGTCGGCGCCGCGCCGGGCCGCCGGCCACGGATGCTCGAAAAGGGCTTCTAGCCCCACCCGAGCGACCGCGAAACCCCCGCGCCAGTCGGCGTAGATCTCGAATTTCTCGCTGCCCACGTGCTGCAGCCGGTCCGCCATTTCGTCGAGCAGGCGCGCCGCGCTGCCCGCCTCCAAGGGGCGCGAGCGGTCGAGCTGAACCATTCCGATCAATCCGGGCATGTCGTCTCCCCCTCTTCCGGGTTGTGGGCTCCGCGGCCGAGAATCTTATCCACCGCCTGGCGGATCCGGGCGCGCTCTCCGGGCTCGAGAAAGCCGGTTGCCAGAAGGGCCAGGGGAAAGACGCCGAGCACCAGGAAGAGCTGCCAGGTAAGGGCCGCGAGCAGGCTCTCCGCGCCGCTGGTCCAGACGCCGACGGCGTAGACCAGCGAGCCGACCCCCAGGAGCTTGGCCAGCCGACCGTATTCCCAGGCCACCGGATGCACGCGCTGGGAGAGCACGCAGGTCGCCGCCGCCAGAAAGAGATACGACGCCACCGTGGCCCACGTGGCC
>JBCCLG010000839.1:0-2842 GCA_039027015.1 Acidobacteriota bacterium
AAGCGTCGGGCGAGGACCGCGTCCCCGTCCGAATCGTCGCCCGGGCTTCCTTCGTTGGCCCACGCGACCACGAAGCTGCCGTCCGAGGCGACGGAGGCCTTGACCCTGCCGACGGCGCCGGTGGTGTAGGAGTTGACCTGGACGGCCGAGCCGAGGGGCGTTCCGTCGGCCCCGAGCCGGCGCATCTGCACGCTCGATTCGCCCTGGCCCACGGGTCCTTGCTCGGTCTGGCTCCAAACCGCCAGGATCGAGCCGTCGGGCATGGGATCGAGGGCGGCCCGGGCGTCGATATCTTCGGTGGCGCTGATCGCGAACTCGCCTCCGACGGCCGCGCCCGCCGAATCGAATCGGCGGCCTATGAGATTGAACCCTCCGCTCGCGGCGTCGAATTCAGACGACGCCACGATAAATCCCGAGTCGAGGGTTTCCACCGTCAGGGACACCGTCGGAAGCGTGGCGTCGATCTCGACCTCGGCCCCGACGGCGGTCCCCGTCGCGTCGAAAATCTGGCCCCTCGGGCCGGCGGAGGAATCCCACACGACCACGAAGCGTCCGTCGGGCCAGGAAGCCACCTCCGGCGCCTGCTGGCTTCCCGTCGTGGTCGTATTGATCTGAAACTCGGCGCCCACGGCAAGACCGTCGCCGCCCAGGAGCTGACCCTGGATGCTGTCCAGGTCGACGTCGGTACCGCTCGAGCCGTCGCTCGCCCAGACCACGACATAGCCGTCGCCGCGCCGGGCGACCGCCGGAGCGCGCTGCAGGTTGGTCGTGTAGGTGTTGACCTGGAACTCGTCATCCGCGGCCAGCTTGAACTGCTTCGACGAAGGCTGGGCATCGAGCGCTGCGCCGGAGCAGAGGCCGGCGAGGAGTGTGATCGGCAAGAGAAGAGAGTGATGTCGCATCGCGGTTAGCTTCCGGTGAGAGCGGCGCGAAGCAGCTCGGCCGCCATCAAGGCATGCGCAGGAATCGACCCCGCGTGTCGCCCTTGAGCAAGCGGGCGCTCACGAGGTCGGGGAAGCTAGGGGTTAACGGCGAGGGGACAGCTCGCGGATCCGGTCGGCGAGCCCGCCCGCCACGCGCTCTCGATCGTGATGTTTAGCGACCCATCGCCGGGCGCTCAGCGCCAGGCCAGAGGCCAGCTCGGGGGATCGGTGAAGGCGCAGGGCCTCGGAGGCTAGGTCCTGCGCGGACTCCGCGAGTAGGAGCTGTTCGCCGTCCTCGACGCGCAGCCCGTCGGCGGCCATGGCGGTGGCCACCACCGGGACGCCGGCGGCGAACGCCTCGAGGATCTTGATGCGGGTGCCGCCGCCGGCGCGCAGGGGAATCACGGTCAGGTGGGCCCAGGCGTAGTGGGGCTCGAGATCGAGGCAGTCGGTCACCAGCTCGACTCCTTCGAGTCCGGCGAGCTCTGCGATATCAGGCGGCGGTGAGCGGCCGATAAGGCGGAGGCTGACAGGGCGGCCGCCCTGCCGCAGAAGGGGCAGAATCTCGAGGGCAAGCTCCCGGGCCGCGGCGTGATTGGGCAGGTAGCTCAAGGTGCCGACGAAGACGAGGCGGAGAGTGTCCGCCTGCTGCTCCTCTAAAGGTCTGTCGGCCGGGGGCGATTCGGGGATCGTCACCGCGTTGGGGAGAACGTCCACGTCGAGACTGGGCATCTGTTGGCGGAGCCTTTCGGCGTGAGGCTCCTGGGCGGCCAGGAGCTGGTGGGCCCAGGGGAGGTGCTCGGCCTCGAATCGCTCGAAAAGCTCCGCCTCGAGCAGGTGCTCGGCCGAAGAGGCGGGCTCCAGCTCGGCGAGGCGCCTGCGGGTCATGGCCTCGTCGTCGTCGAGGTCGAGCACGCGGAGGCCGAGGTCCTCTGGCCCCTGCGCGGCGGAGATCACGAAGGGCAGGAGATAGCTGCGATACACCACGGTGCAGCGGTAGCCCTCGAGCGGGCCGAAGTCGCGGCGCAGGTCCGCCACCGCGCGGTGCGTAATGAAGCGGCAGATGGAGGGTCGGCCCAGCCGGCGCAGCGCCTCGGCCCCCGCACGGCGCGCCAGCACCCAGCCCGGGTCGACCTCCAGCGCCGCGGTGGAGAGGCGCGCTGAACCGTCGCCGTCCTGCCCACGCGGCTGCCGCGGCTGGGCGCCCGCCACGGGAAGGCACCATACGTCGACCCGGTGGTCGCGGGAGAGGGCGCGGAGCAACAGAGAGGCGCGCATGGCTACGCCGTTTCCCGAGGGCGCTGGCGCCATCGGAACTGCGAGCAGCGCCCGCGGTTTCTGACGAAAAATCCACCGCTCTCGCGTTCGGCTGACTTTCACCACGGTCTGTTCAAGCTACGGCCGGCCTTCCAGGGAACGGTGAGCGCCCGCTGAGGAGTGGGACGTTGCTGGGGCGAGTGCGGCCCCGGGAGTCACGGGAAGACCCGGCTCCACTCGTCGGCGGTGCCGTCTTCGAAACCTCCGAAAAAGAAGGGTGTGTCGAAGATGAGAGTCAAGTCGGCAGAATCGTTGCCAGGCGCCGGGTCGACGTCATCGGGAAAGAGCCTCAGGCTCAGAGACGTCTCCTCCGTCATGACGTCTTGGAAGCCCAGAAGGAGCCTGAACTCCATGGATGTCGAGACCGCAAACGATCCCGAGAATCCGCAGACCGCGCCGCTGGAATCGATGGAACAATTATCCGGCGAAGACTCGAAGGTGAGCGTGTCGCTTAAAGTCACTTCTAAGGTAAAGCCGGTCGAGTTCGACGGTCCGAGATTCTCCACCTCGACGACCAGGTTCACCAGGTTGCCCCCGGTGATGGGGTTGGGAAAGGCGGAGGCAGCGAGGCTGAGGTCAGTTCTCTCGAGGACCGGGGTCAC
>JBCCLG010000840.1:0-2842 GCA_039027015.1 Acidobacteriota bacterium
GCACAAGAATATGAGCGTCGAGCAGCAGGCGGCCGAGGTCGACAAGGTCAAGCGCTCGGAGGCGGGCATGATCGTCGATCCGGTCACCATGCGCCCCGACCAAAGCATCGAGGAGGCTCTCAAGGTGCTGGCCGAGTTCAAGATCTCGGGCCTGCCGGTGACCGATCGAGAGGGCAAGCTGGTCGGCATTCTCACCAACCGCGACCTGCGCTTTGAAACCAACCTGCAGCGCCCGGTCAGCGATTTGATGACCACCGACGGCCTGATCACCGTCGATCCGGGCACCACCCTCGAGGAGGCCAAGGCCCTCCTGCACCAGCATCGCATCGAGAAGCTCCTGGTGGTCGAGCGCGGCAACCTGGTCGGCCTGATCACGGTGAAGGATATTCAAAAGACCACCAAATACCCCGACGCCTGCAAAGACACCCTCGGCAGGCTGCGGGTCGGCGCGGCCATCGGCGCCGCGGGCGACGCTCTGGAGCGCGCCCAGGCGCTGGTCGACGCCAAGGCCGACCTGCTGGTGGTCGACTCCTCCCACGCCCACAGCCGCGGCGTTCTCGACGGCGTCGAGAAGCTGCGCGAGCGCTTTCCCGACACCCCGCTGGTGGTCGGCAACGTGGCCACCGGCCCGGGCGCCCGGGCGCTGATCGAGCGCGGCGCCGACGGCATCAAGGTCGGCATCGGCCCCGGCTCCATCTGCACCACCCGCGTGGTCACCGGCGCCGGCATGCCGCAGGTGACCGCCATCACCGACGCCGCCCGCGTCTGCGAGGAGGCCGGCATTCCCGCCATCGCCGACGGCGGCATCAAATTCTCGGGCGATCTCACCAAGGCCATCGCCTGCGGCGCCAGCACGGTGATGATCGGCTCTCTCTTTGCGGGCACCGAGGAGAGCCCGGGCGAGACCATCCTCTACCAGGGCCGAACCTACAAGGCCTACCGCGGCATGGGCTCCCTCTCCGCGATGGCCAAGGGGAGCGCCGACCGCTACTTTCAGGACGGCGAGGCGGCGCTCTCGAAGCTGGTGCCCGAGGGCATCGAGGGCATGGTGCCCTACAAGGGAAGCGTCCACCAGATGGTGCAGCAGCTGGTCGGCGGCCTGCGCTCCGGCATGGGGCTCTCGGGATGCGGCTCGATCCACGAGCTGCGGCACGACTCGCAGATGGTGCGCATCTCGCCGGCGGGCCACAAGGAAAGCCACGCCCACGACGTGGTGATCACCAAGGAATCGCCCAACTATTGGGTCGAGCGCTAGCCGCGAACCGGCTTAGAAAGTCGGCTCGGAGACGGTGTCGTCGCCCAGGCCGCCCCGCGGCCCGAGGCGCTGGCGCAGCAGCTCGTTCTCGAAGGCGACGCCCACCTGCGAGGTCGCCAGCTCCAGGATTTTGATGTCCTGGATCTCCTTCTCGTCGGCGCCGTTGTCGGTGTAGATCAGCGAGATCGGCCTCTCGGCACCCAGCACGGGGAAGAGCACGACCTGCCCGGAGGCCGGGCGACCGAGCAGCGAGACCAGCTCCGCGGGCAGCTCCGCCTGATCGAAGTCGACCGACTGCGGGGTGGTTTGATCGATCGCTCGGCGCATGGCGCCGCGCGCTCCAAGCTTGAGCCGCAGGCTGCGGGTGACGGTGGCCAGCGGCTCGCCGCGGTTGGAGAAGCCGAAGGCGCCGCAGGCGGTCAGCTCGTCTTCCTGCACCAGGAAGAGCACCGCGCGCTCCACGGACTCTGAGATCACGTGCATGAGGTTGAGCGCCATGGTGGCCGAGAGCAGGCCAGACTGCACGTCGAAGACCACCCGGCGGAAGCGGCTGAAGCCCCCTTGAGCCGAATAGCCGAAGGTGCCTTGGGGGGTCGGGTCGCTGAACACCCGCACCAGATTGCGGATGCTGTCGGCCAGGGTCTCATCGCCCTCGAGCACCGCCGAAAGCGCGCCGGCGCGGCGCGCGTCCCGAGCCTCCGGTTCGTCGCTCACCAGGGCGACCAGCGGCGCCGTGGGACGGGTGCGCGCGAGCATCGCCACGTCCTCCAGGCGCAGCCCGGGATGACGAAGATCGAGCAGCACGATGGGCGATTCGGTATCGCCGGGCATGCGCGTGCCGGCCTCCCGAAGGCGGATCGACACCACCTTCACCAGCTCGCCCGGGAGACGCTCGCGCAGGGTCGCCAGCACCTCGGGGTCGTCGCTCACCACCTGGCAACGCAGGGCCTCGAGGGCCGGCGATTCTCCGGCGCTCTCGGCCGCTCCCGCCAACGCCTGCGGCGCGAGCGCGGGTGCGGGCGCGGACTCGTCGCCGAAGGACGGCATCCTGACCGGGGTGGGCGGCACGCGATGCGCCTGGTTGCGCCTCAGACCGGCCCGGCGCAGGCGCCGCTCGAGCTCCTCGGCCTCGGCGTCCTCCGGCTCCTCGACGCCGCGATTGCGCTCGTCGAAAAGCCTTGTGGCCTCGAGCAGGAGCATCTGCGTATTGAGGTCGAGGTCGTCGAGCACCTCGCCGGGCTCGATGGAAAAGTCGTCCACCGGGTTCAGCTCGTCGATCTCGAAATGAAAGCTCCCGCGGCGCCAGGTCACCAGGTCGAAAATCGTTTTCTGAACCCGCTCGCGAATCACCTGATGGATTTGCTGGCGGACCACCAGCCCGCGGTCGATCAGGACGCCGCCGAGGGTTCGGTGAGGCTCTCCTCGGCGCTGCTCGGCGAGTGCCGAGGCTAGATCCGCCGGGGTGATCATTCCCGCGGCGATCAGGAGATCGCCCAATTTGTCCTGCTGCGGGGTCCACGCCGAGACGATCTTCCCGTCGTGGAAGGCGATCTCGGCTCGATGGTCGTCGTCCCGCCGCCACATATA
>JBCCLG010000841.1:0-2838 GCA_039027015.1 Acidobacteriota bacterium
CGAAGGTCTCGCGGGTGAGCCAAAAAAAGCGGGAGTCCGGAAGCTTCTCGGCGTATCGACTTGAGAGAGGTCCGAAGAGGGCGCCCGAGAAGCCGTGGGCGATCCGCGAGTCGGCCGGCAGGTGGGCCAAGAGTTCCGGCGGCTTTGAGTAGGGCGCCGACTCGTCGGAGTCCACGAGGGGAGCGAGCAGGAAAATCTGCGAGAGAGCGTGCAGGCCGACCAGCAGCGGCGCGGCCAGGCCGGGCCGCCGCCTGAGCAGCAGGGCCGCCCCCCACAGGCCGAGAGCGGTCAAGAGCACGAAGAAGCATACGGTGGTCCAGCGCAGCCGCTCGGCGTCAAAGAAGGCTCCCTGAAGCCTCTGCGGCTCGAGCGAGCGCAGCAGGTTTGCAAAGGGCTCCGGCAGGCGCAGCAGGGCGAGCCACAGCGCGCCGTAAAGAGCCGCGATTCCGCCGAGCCAGCGGGCGAGCCGGCGGCCCTCGCTCTCGAGCGCGCGCTCGAAGCCGCGGGCGGCCAAAAGGGAGCCGGTCAGCGCCACCAGCAGCCAAACCTTGATCGGATAGCGCAGCGCCGAGGCGCCGGGCAGCTCGATCAGGTGCCACATCAGCGGGTTGTGGTAGCCGGTCGCGACGAAAAAGCCGATCGTCATAAACCCCCAGGACCACAGCAGGAGCGCGGAGCCGCGGCGCGGCCGTCCGGCCATGAGCGCCAGAATCGCCGCCAGGGTGCCGGGGTAGAGGGAGGGAAGAAGAGGCGGGTTGCCGCCGAAAAAGCCCTGGCCCCAGAAGCTGTAGTCGAGGCGGCCCGTGAAAAAAGGCAGGATCCAGTCGACAACGCTTCGCGGGTCGAAGCTTTGCGCCAGCGCGGCCCGCACCTCATAGCGCCAGTGCCCGCGGAAGGAGTCCGGCAGGATGCGCAGCATCTCGACCCACTGCGGAGCCGCCAGGACCGTGCCCGCGCCGAGCGCCAGTGCGCCGAGGGCCGCGGTGCGCCGCCGCCTCTCGCCACCGCCGGCGTGGAGCGCGGCGGCCGACAAACCGAGGGCCGCGGCGAGGGCCGCGGTCATGGGGTCTCCGGAGAGCAGCAGCAGGGCCCACAGGGCGCCGGCAGCGGGCCAGCGGCGCGGTGCGCCGCGGGCGCCCTCGATGCAGGCCGCCACGAAGGCCGGGGCCAGCGCCGCCCCGGCCACCAGGTTGTAGAGGTTGAAGAGGGAGAGGAAATAGCCGCTGGTGGCGTAGATCGCGGCGCCCGCCCAGGCGGCCCGCGGGCTGAGCCCCCACGCCCGACCGAGCCAAGCGAAGGCAAAAGGCGCGAGCAGCCAATGCAGCCAAATATGGGCGTTGAGCGCCCACACCGGCGAGGCGACGGCGAAGAGGAGGGTGGTGGGATAGAGGGGCAGGGCGTTGGGATTGCCGAGCATCGGCATGCCGCCCGAGCGGTAGGGGTCGAGTAGGGGCAGCCAGTGACCGTCCGACATGAGCTGCGCCTGGGCGGCCTTGAGCGGCAGGTGGCTGCTCAGGAAGTCCCGGTAGTACAGCGTGGAAGAGCCTTCGATCCACGGATAGCTGGAGAGCAGGATCAGGCCGAGGGTCGGCAGGATGAAGGCGAGGGGAAGTCGGCGCATGGAGATCGCGAGTCCGCGTCGAGGCTTTCGTTGAGGGCTGGGCGCTACGCTAACATCGCCCCTCGAATCGTCGCCCGATCCCGGCCGCGCCGCGCCGCCACCTCGGCGTGCGCCGGGTCCCTTGGCGGCGAGATCTTTTGAATCCCGCCAGAAGGCCCGCCGCCTTCGAGCGGATGTTGGAGACGGAGAGTTCCCCGATGAGCCTGATCGCGCCGTTGATCCGAGCCATGCGGCCGGTGCAGTGGGTCAAGAACGTTTTCGTGCTGGCTCCGCTGGTCTTTGCCGAGCGGCTTCTGGAGCAGTCGCTGCTGGTCCAAACAGCCTTCGCCTTCTTCGCCTTCTGCTTTGCAGCCAGCTCGATCTACCTGGTCAACGATCTGCGCGATCGCGAGGACGACCGCGAGCACCCCCTGAAGAAAAACCGGCCGATCGCCTCGGGGGCGCTGCCGGTGCCGACGGCGGCGGTGGCGGCGGGCGTGCTGGCGGCTCTCTCCCTCGTTCTCGCCCTCTCCCTGGGAACGACCTTCGCGATCATCCTCGGATCCTACCTGGCGATCAACATGGCCTATTCGAACGGCCTCAAGCGGGTCGTCATTCTCGACGTCATGGCCGTGTCGTCGGGCTACGTGCTGCGGGTGATGGCCGGCGCCGTGGCGATTTCCGTGGAGGTCTCCCAATGGCTTCTTCTGTGCACGACTTTTCTGGCCCTCTTCCTGATCTTCTCGAAAAGGCGGCACGAGCTGGTGCTGCTGGCGGATAGCGCCTCGGGCCATCGCTCGGTGCTGAGCCACTACAGCCCGGCCTTCCTCGACCAGATGATCAACGTGGTCACCGCCTCCACGGTGGTGTCCTACTCCCTGTACTGCGTCGACCAGACGACGGTGGAGCGCTTCGGCGGCAATCGGCTGATCCTGACCCTGCCGATGGTGCTCTACGGCATCTTTCGCTATCTCTACCTCATCTACCAGCGTCCCGAGCAGCGTAACCCCACCGAGGCCCTGCTCACCGACTGGCCCTTCGTGGTCAACGTGGTGCTGTGGGGGCTCGTCGTGCTGTGGGTGGTCTACCTCTAGCTCGGCCGCCCGGAACCTCTCCCCCCGCCCCCCCACACGCCCCCACAGCGCTCGAGGCGCGACCGACCAAGACGACGAGACTCTCCGCCGCCGCCCCGCTGGCCCGTGTTGTGCCCCACTTCTCCCCCGCCCCCCCAGCGGCCC
>JBCCLG010000842.1:0-2833 GCA_039027015.1 Acidobacteriota bacterium
AGACCGCTCCGGTCTATGCCGAGCTCGGCCGGGTGGCCCTCGGTCAAATGGCCCTTTTTACCCTGATCAACGCCGATCTCATTATCGCCCCCAGGCTGCTCGAGGGCGACACCCTGGCCGCCTACGGCAAGGCGGCCATGCTCGGCCGCGCGGTGATTTTCCTGCCGCTGCCGGTGGTGCTCGCCATGTTCCCGCGCGCCGTCGTGTCCACGCGGCGCCGGCTGCTCGCCCTGCCCATGCTCTTCGTGGCGCTGACCGCGGCGGCCACCGCTAGCCTGGTGGCCTGGCGCCCGGAGCTGCCCCTCGGCCTGATCTACGGCGCCACGGAGGCCGCGGCGCCGGGCCTGGCGCGACTCTACGTGTGGGCGGCCATTCCCCTCGCCCTGGTGGAGGTCGCGGTGCCCTATTTGTGGGCCCGCGACCGCCCCTGGGCGGTGGCCGCGCTGCTCGTGCCGGCGACGGCCTTTCTCGGCGTCCTGCTCCTCCTGGGCGGCCAGCCCGAGCGCATCATCCTGGCGCTGGCGGCGGCCGGTTGGGGGATCCTCACGATCGCGCTGGTGCTGGTGAGCCGAGGTCCTCTTTCGCCGTCTGGTGGCCTGAGGTAGGCTGACCCTCCACCTTGAAGAGCCCCGAGTCCAGCGGGCAGAGAGCGCGCCCAGTCTCCTTGTCGACCCCAGCCAGCCCATCCAGAGCTTCAGCCTCCCAGGAGCGGCCGGCCCCGTCCGGGCCGGGCCCGGGAAGCGAGAGCGCGCGGCCCCAAATCGTCATAGTGTGCGGCGGGCGAGGCACGCGGCTGGCGCCGTCGATCGGCGATTTGCCCAAGATCCTCACCCCCTTGGGCGGCAGATCGGTGCTCGAGCATCTGCTGCGCGACCTCGCCGCTTCCCTCGGCCAAGCCGACGTGCTGCTGCTGGCCGGCGTCGGCGGCGAGCGGGTGGCCGAGGCGGCCCGGGCCCTCGCGCCGCCGGGCCTCGAGGTCGCGACCCTGATCGAAGAGAAGCCCCTCGGCACCGCCGGCGCCCTGCACGCCGCGGCCGGACGCCTCGCCGAGCGTTTTGCCTTCGTTTGCGGCGACATCCTGACCTCACTCGACTGGAGGCGCTTCTGGGATTTCGCCCGCCAGCAGGGCGGTCTCGGCACGCTGCTCGTGCACCGCTCGAGCCACCCGGAAGACAGCGATCTGGTGATTCTCGACGATCTCGATCGGGCGGTCGGCTGGAGCCGCCGCGGAGCGCGCGGCCATTCCGGGTCGATCAGCGCCGGCGGCCCCCTCGGCAACGCCGGGCTGGCGGTCCTCAGCCGGGAGATTCTGCGCTCGATCCCCCGGGATCGCCGGAGCGACCTCTTCCGGGACATCATGCCGCCGCTGGTCGACCGCCGGGCTCCTCTCTTCGGCTATCGCACGCCGGAATTCGTGAAAGACATGGGCACCCCCGAGCGTCTCGTCTCGGTGGACGAGGAGGTGAGGTCCGGGCGCGTGCTGCTCAAGGCCGAGCTGGCGCTGCTCGATCGCGACGGCGTGATCAACGTGGAGAGGGACGCCCTTCTCACCCGAGCCGAAGACCTCGAGCTGATCCCCGGGGCCGCCGCCGGCATCAGGCGGCTCAACCGGGCGGGGATTCGGGCGGCCGTGGTCACCAACCAGGCGGTGGTCGCCCGCGGCCTGTGCTCCCTCGAGGAGCTGGGCCGCATCCACGATCGCCTGCGCGAGCTTCTGCGGCGCGAGGGAGCGAGCGTCGAGAAGATCTACTTCTGCCCTCACCACCCCGAGACCGATCACGGCGAGGGCATCGCCGAGCTGCGCGGGCCCTGCGGGTGCCGCAAGCCCTCGACCGGCATGGTCGAGCGGGCCCTCGAAGAGCTCGGCGTGCCGCCCTGGAGAGCGATCCTGGTGGGCGATCGCACCAGCGATATGCAGCTGGCGGCCAACGCCGGCCTGGCTTCGATCGCCGTCGAGACCGGCTGTGGTCTGCGCGACCAGAAATGCCCGGCGCGTCCGGTTTGGACCTTTAGCGACCTGGCGACCGCCTGCGCCTGGCTGAGCTCGAACGCCAGGGTCGACGGCTCTCTCGATCGGCGGCCTGAGGCCGCGAGCCATCCGGCGGCAAATCCTAGACCCGCCTGAGCGTCAGCCCATGAAAGTCCTCGTCACCGGCGGCGCCGGCTTCATCGGCAGCCACCTCGTCGACCGGCTGCTGGCGCGCGGCGACGAGGTCGTGATCTACGACGACCTCTCCACCGGCCAGCGCCGCTTTCTCGAGAAGGCCCTGGCGTCGGGCCGCTGCCGGCTGGTGGTGGCCGATATCCGCGACCGAGAGACCCTCGAGCGCAGCCTCGAGGGCTGCGAGCTGGTGGCGCACCTGGCGGCCAACGCCGACGTGCGCCGGGGCACCGAGAGGCCCCGGCGCGATCTCGAGCAGAACACCCTCGGAACCTCCAGCGTGCTCGAAGCCATGCGCGCCCGCGGCGTGCGCCGCATTCTCTTCTCCTCCACCGGCGCCATCTACGGCGAGCCCGAGGTCTTCCCCACCCCCGAAGACGCGCCCCTGCCGGTCCAGACCTCGCTCTACGGGGCCTCCAAACTGGCCGCCGAGGGCCTGATTTCGGCCTACGCCCACGGCTTCGGCTTCACCGCCTGGATCTTTCGATTCGTCTCGATCCTCGGGCCGCACTACAGCCACGGCCACGTCTTCGACTTCGCCGCCAAGCTGCTCGCCGATCCCCACGACATCGAGGTGCTCGGCGACGGTCGCCAGCGCAAGTCCTACCTGCACGTGGCGGACTGCGTCGACGGCATGCTGCGCGCCCTCGAGGGCGCCGACGCGCCGGTCAA
>JBCCLG010000843.1:0-2831 GCA_039027015.1 Acidobacteriota bacterium
CCATGGCCAAGGCGCTGAGGGACGTGTACTCAGCAGGCTTGAGCACCACCGTATTGCCCGCGGCGAGGGCCGGGGCGATCTTCCAGGCGAGCATCAGCAGCGGGAAGTTCCACGGGATGATCTGACCGCACACGCCCACCGCCTCACGGCCCTCCAGCTGCGGGTCGCGATCCAGCAGCTGGGCCCAGCCGGCGTGATGGTAGAAGTGGCGCGCCACCAGCGGCACGTCGATGTCGCGGGTCTCGCGGATCGGCTTGCCGTTATCCATCGTCTCGAGCACCGCCAGCAGCCGGGAGTGCTTCTGCACCTGGCGCGCCAGGGCGTAGAGATAGCGCGCCCGGGCGTGGCCCGAGAGCTCGCGCCATGCGGGCAGGGCGGCGCGCGCCACCTCGACCGCGCGGTCGACGTCGGCGGCTGACGCCTGGGAGATGCGGGCTAGGGGCTCGCCGCGGCTCGGGTCGTGGGTGTCGAAGAGCTCGCCGCTCTCGGGTGCCCGCCACTCGCCGCCAATCCACAAATCGAACCGGCGCTCGTGGCGCTCGAGCCAGGCGATGGCTTCGTCGGGGCTCTCGGGTGCGGGGGCGTAGCTCATGGTTTCGTACGCTTCCAGAACGCTGCTCATGCGCGGTTCTCCGGGGCCGGATAGAGAAGAAAGGAGAGCCGATTCTATCCGCCCGCCGCGCGGCGCCAAACGGGGCCGAGAAGCCGCCGGACCGCTTTGATCTATCGGTCTGTCCGAGGGTTTTCGAGCGGTGATATATTCGCCGGTAATCCACCGCAAGCACACGAGGAGAGATCCCGAAACACCATGACCGACGTCATTCGAGGATGCCCGCCATCGCCGCCGCTCGCCCGAGCGGACGCGCGATGGTGCTGCCCACCATCCTCCAGCTCGCGGGCGTCGACGGTGACCATCTCGGGGATTGTCTCCAGCCACCTCTGATACCGGCCCTTCGAGGCTGACGAGGAGTTTCCAGGATGCAGGTCGAGAGCCCGAAAAAGATCCGCAACATCACCTTGGCCGGCCACGCCGACACGGGAAAGACGACCCTCGCCAGCGCGGCGCTCTACACCTCCGGCGTGGTGAATCGCATGAATCGGGTTGAGGACGGCAATGCTCCCACGGACTTCGATCCCCTCGAGGTCGACCGCGGCTACTCGATCGGCCTGGCGCCCTGCTTCGCGCCCTGGAATAAGCACAAGATCAATATCGTCGACGTGCCCGGCTCGGGCATCTTCGGCGTCGAGGCGCGCGCCGGCGTGCGCGCCACCGACGCCATGGTGCTGGTGATCAGCGCGGTCTCGGGTGTCGAGGTCACCACCGAGCGCATGTGGCAATACGCCCAGTCGATCGACCAGCCGCTGATCGTTCATTTGAACAAGCTCGACCGCGAGAACGCCGACTGGGCCGGCGCCCTCGGCGGCCTCGAGGAGTCCTTCGGCCAGAAAGTCGTGGCGCTGCAGGTGCCGATCGGCAGCGAGAGCGATTTCACCGGCGTGGTCGACCTGGTGCACGAGAAGGCCTACACCTTCACCTGCGACGGCGACGGCAAAGCGAGCGAGGGCGAGATTCCCGCCGAGCTGGCCGATCTCGTGGAGGAGAAGCGCACGGAGCTGATCGAGGCGGTGGCCGAGACCTCCGACGAGCTGCTCGAGCAATTCTTCGAGGAGGGCACCCTGCCGCTCGACGACCTGATCTCCGGGCTGCGCGCGGCGATTCAGGGGCGCGACGTGATCGTGGCGACGGTGGGCAGCGCCCTGCACGGCATCGGCACCGAGACCCTGCTCAACGCGGTGGTCGACTACCTGCCCGACCCCCTGGCCCGCGGCACCTTCCCGGCCACCGATATCGCCGGCGGCGAAGCGGAAGTGGAGACCTCCGAAGACGGCCCGTTCGCCGCCCTGGTGTTCAAGACCACCAACGATCCCTTCTCGGGCAAGATCTCGATCTTCCGCGTGGTGCGCGGCGGCGCCGACGGCGACTTCACCTGCTGGAACAGCCGCGCCGAATCGTCCGAAAAGGTGGCTCACGTGCAGCATCTCCAGGGCAAGAACGCTTCGGCGGCGAGCCGTCTGGTAACCGGCGACATCGCCAGCGTGGCCAAGCTGAAGAACACCCTCTCGGGCGACACCCTGTGCGATAAGTCATCGCCCGTGCGCCTGGGCTGGATCAACATCCGGCCTTCGGCTATGTCCTTCGCCCTCGAGCCCAAGTCCAAGGGCGATGAGGAGAAGATCAGCGACGCCCTGAACCGCCTCAAGGAAGAGGACCTCGGGCTCGACTCGGGCCGCGACCCGCAGACCAACGAGCTGCTCCTCTCGGGAGCCGGCCAGCTGCACGTCGAGCTGACCATCTGGAAACTCAAGCAGCGCTACAAGGTCGAGGTCATCCTGCACCCGCCCAAGGTGCCCTACCGCGAAACCATCCGGCGCGCCGCCGACGGACACGGCCGGCACAAGAAGCAAACCGGCGGCCGCGGCCAATTCGCCGACTGCAAGATCTCCATCGAGCCGTTGCCGGCGGGCGAGGAGTTCGAGTTCGTCGACAAGATTTTCGGCGGCTCGATCCCCCAGGGCTTTCGGCCCGCGGTCGAGAAGGGCATTCAGGAGGCGCGGGCGCGGGGCTTTCTGGCCGGCTATCCGATGGTCGACTTTCGGGTCAATCTGCTCGACGGGCAGTACCACGACGTCGACTCCTCGGAAATGGCCTTCAAGGTCGCCGGCTCCATGGCCTATAAGGACGCCGTCTCCAAGGCGGGGGCGACGATCCTCGAGCCGGTGATGGCGGTCGAAATCTCGACCACCGAGGAGTTCATGGGCGACATCATGGG
>JBCCLG010000844.1:0-2826 GCA_039027015.1 Acidobacteriota bacterium
CCTCGAGCAGGCCGACGTTCCGACGCCTGGGCCCGAGACGGACCCAGAGAGCCTGCTCGCCCTCGATCACGCCCTGCGGGACTTAGAAGCGCGAGATGCCCGCAGCGCGGCGGCGGTCACCATGGCTCTGTTCGGCGGCATGACCGTCCGGGAGATCGCCGAGGTGCTCGAGATCTCAAAGTCGGCGGTCCAGCGCAAGATCGACTGCGCCAAAGCCTGGCTGCGCGGGCGGCTCGACTCGCCCCGCCAGACCGCGAGCCCGGACGCCCCGGGAGCAGGTGGAGCTCAAACGTTCGGTTGACAGCTCCCAGGGCATTCGTTAGCGTGCCGCCGATGTCGCAATGCAGCCGCCCTAAGGCGCCGCCCGTGCTCCTCTCAAACCCCGAGACCTCCGGCTCTCGCCGGCGCGCCTCGAGTGGCGCATGCTGCTGTTGTTGCTGTTTTTCCACCGTGCCGCCGCGGGAAGGAAACGCAGCTCGCTAGGGACCTCCAAAAATAGAACCCCCGAGTCGCACTCCGCCAGACTCCATCAAACCCGCCCGGCACCTCAGTTTGCCGCGGCGGGCTTTTTGCGTCCGCCAAGTCCATTGAAAACCCTTTGTTGATGCCGCCGCGGCAGCCGCCGGCGCTTCGAGCCCCCAACAAACCCCGAGGATCCGAGACGATGACCGATCAGCCCACAAAGCCCGAGCCGCGCTTCGAGACCCTGCAGATCCACGCCGGTCAGGAGCCCGCAGCGGGCACCAACGCCCGCGCGGTTCCGATCTATCAAACGACCTCCTACACCTTTGACGACGCCGACCACGGCGCCAGGCTCTTCGCCCTCCAGGAGTTCGGAAATATCTACACGCGGATCATGAATCCCACCACCGACGTCTTCGAGAAGCGCGTGGCGGCGCTCGAGGGCGGCGTCGCGGCGGTGGCCACCTCGAGCGGCCAGGCCGCCCAATTTCTCGCCATCACGACCCTCGCCCAGGCGGGCGACAACATCGTTTCGACCAGCAACCTCTACGGCGGCACCTACAACCAGTTCAAGGTCACCCTCCCCCGCCTGGGCATCGACGTTCATCTGGTGGAGGGCGACGATCCGGCCGCGGTGGGCGACGCGATCGACGAGAAAACCAAGGCGATCTACGTCGAGTCGATCGGCAATCCGCGCTTCAACGTGCCGGATTTCGAGCCCCTCGCCAAGCTGGCGCACGAGCACGGTATCCCTCTCGTGGTCGACAACACCTTCGGCGCCGCGGGCTATCTGGTACGGCCGATCGAGCACGGGGCCGACATCGTGGTGCAGTCGGCCACCAAGTGGATCGGCGGCCACGGCACCTCGATCGGCGGCGTGATCGTCGACTCGGGCCGCTTCGACTGGGCGAACGGAAAATTCCCGCTGTTCACCGAGCCGGCGCCGGGCTATCACGGCCTGGTCTTTACCGACGTGTTTGGCGTCGGCAGCGACTTCGGCAATATCGCCTTCGCGATCCGCGCCCGGGTTGAGGGACTGCGCGACGTGGGTCCGGCGCTCTCGCCGTTCAACTCCTTCCTCCTGCTCCAGGGACTCGAGACCCTCTCCCTGCGCGTTCAGCGCCACGCCGACAACGCCCTCGAGCTGGCCCACTGGCTCGAGGCTCGCGACGACGTCGCCTGGGTCAGCTATCCGGGGCTTGAGAACCATCCTTCCCACGAGCTGGCGCGCAAATACCTGCGCCACGGCTTCGGCGCCGTTCTGAGCTTCGGCATCGAGGGCGGCCTCGAAGCCGGTCGCCGGTTCATCGACTCGGTGCAGCTGGCCAGCCACCTGGCCAACGTCGGCGACGCCAAGACTCTGGTGATCCACCCGGCCTCGACCACCCACCAGCAGCTCTCCGAGGAGGAGCAGCTCTCCTCGGGGGTCGGCCAGGACCTGATCCGGGTGGCGGTGGGCATCGAGCACATCGAGGACATCAAGGCCGACTTCGACCAGGCCTTCCGCCGGGCTCGCGCTCGGAGAGTGGCGTGACCGACGCCGATCCCGGCGAAGCCGCAGAGGCTGACGACGAAGCCGCGGAGGCCGGCGGCGAAACCCGCGAGCCGGTGAGCTCGGCGGCGCAGCGCATCCGCCTGCCCGGAGCCTTCCGCCTCGAGTCTGGGGTCGAGATCGAGAGCGTCGAGATCGCCTACCGCACCTGGGGCCGGCTCGACGCGTCGGGCTCAAATGCCGTGCTCCTCTGCCACGCGCTCACCGGCTCCGCCGACGCCGACCTTTGGTGGAACGAGCTGTTCGGCAGCGGGCGCACCCTCGATCCCGAGCGCGGCGACTTCATCATCTGCTCGAACGTCCTGGGTTCCTGCTACGGATCGACCGGGCCCGCGTCAGCGGGTCCCGACGGCCGGCCCTGGGGCTCGGCCTTCCCGGCCGTCACCATCCGCGACATGGTGCGGGCGCAGGCCGCGCTGCTCGATCATCTCGGCGTCCGCCGCCTGCGCCTGGTGGCCGGCGGCTCCATGGGCGGAATGCAGGCCCTCGAGTGGCCGCTGCTCTTTCCCGACCGAGTGGACGCGGTGGCGGCGATCGGCTGTTCGGCGCGCCACTCGGCCTGGTGCATCGGCCTTTCAGAGGCCCAGCGCCAGGCGATCACGGCCGACCCCAAATGGCGCGGCGGGCGCTATCCGCCGGCCGATCCGCCCGCCGCCGGCCTGGCCGCGGCGCGCGCCATGGCGATGTGCACCTACCGCAGCTGGGCGAGCTTCGAGCAGCGCTTCGGCCGAGATCTCTACGCCCAGGAATCGGCGGAGGGCGGACCCGCGCCGTTCGCGGTCGAGAGCTATTTGAGGCACCACGGCACGAAG
>JBCCLG010000845.1:0-2823 GCA_039027015.1 Acidobacteriota bacterium
AAAGAGCTTCTGAAGCATGCGGTTGCCCTCGATCGCGGTGTTGGGCAGGTGGATATAGCCGATTCTGCCGCCGGAGAGCCGGTCGGTCAGCTCAATATTGTGGAGCACCCAGTCGATGTAGCGCAGGTCGCTTTCGCTCGCCAGGGTGTGGATCACCACGTCGCGGGCGTCCTCGGCGGAGCCGCTGGAGCTCACGCTCAGCGTCACCAGCTGATCCGCCTTGCCCTCGAGCAGGCGGTAGGGGTTGTCGTCGGTGCCCAGGGGCTCGCCGTCGATGGCGATCAGGAAGTCGCCGACCTCGACCTCGATACCCGGCTCGGTCAAGGGACTCCGGAAGCTGTCGTGCCAGTTCTCGCCGCGGAAGATACGGGCGAAGCGGTAGAAGCCCGAGGCGTCTGCCTCCAGCTCGGCCCCCAGCTTGCCGCCGACGACGCGCTCCTCGGCCGGCGTTTCTCCGGCCTGCACGTAGGTGTGGCCGGCGGCCAGCTCGCCCACCATTTCGCCGAGGATCCAGTCGAGATCCGAGCGGTGCGCCATGTGCGGCACCAGCTCCCGATAGCGCTCTCCGATCGCCGCCCAGTCCATGCCGTGCATATTCGGGTCGTAGAACCAGTCGCGCGAAATCCGCCAGGAGTCGTCGAACATCTGGAGCCATTCCTGGCGCGGGTCGACCTTGGAGCGCATGCCCGAAAGATCGAGCTTGCGCGCTTTGGCGCCCGGCTGGACAGGGCCCACGAACCAGGAGCCTCGGGAGAGGTAGAGAACGCTCTTGCCGTCGGCGGAGACGCCGTAGGTTTGCACCACGTCGGCGATTTTTTCGGCCTCGCGCTTCTTGAAGTCGTAGCGCATCAGGGAGGGCGGCTGCGCCCGCTCGCCGCCGATCATCAGCAGCCCGCCCTCAACGGACGTCAGGTTGCCGTAGTTGCCGGAATCGAGACCCGGAAGAGCGACGGTGCGGTCGTTGAGGTCCGCGGTCACGATGTTCAGCTCGTCGGACTTCTCGTCGGCCTCCTTCTCGCCGCCGGCTTTCTTGCCGGAGCCCTTCGCGTCCTTGCTGGAGCCCTTCGCGTCGTCCTCCGCCTCGGCGGGCGTCACCTCGTCGCTGCGCAGCGGGAAGAGCACGGGCGCTTCGGGATCGAGGGCCACCGCGTACACCCGGGTGGCGCGGTCGTAGAGGTAGTTGAACTCGAAGGAGCTGAAGGTCAGGTTGAAGTCGCGGTTGGAGAGGAAGAAGAGGTGCTTACCGTCCTGGCTCCACACCGGCGAGAAGTCGAGCGAGGTGCCGTCGCCGAGGTGCGTCACTTCCCCGGAATCGAGGGAGTAGAGCGACATGCCGCTCAGCCTGCTGTCTTCCCGGGTGCGCTGATAGAGCAGCCAGCGGCTGTCGGGCGAGAAGCGGTAGTAGGTCAAATCGCCGCGGAAGCCTCGGTCGACCTGGGTGATCTCGCCGCTCTCGACGTCGAGCACCTGAAGGCGCCTCTTGCGGTCGCCGAAGGCGAGGGTCTTGGAGTCCGGGCTCCAGGCGACGCCGAAGCGCCACACTTCGGCGTCGCGGGTCAGCTGCCTTGGCTCGCCCTTGCCGTCATGGGAGCGCAGGTAGATCTCGTATTCTCCCGTTTGGTCCGAGAGGTAGGCCACGGAGCGGCCGTCGGGCGACCAGCTCGGGTTGCGCTCGCGCACTCCCGAGGTGGCGGTGAGCTGTCGGATGGCCCCGTGCTCGGCGGGCACCGAGAAGAGATCGCCGCGGGCCTCAAAAATCACCCGCTTGCCGTCGGGCGAAAGCGAGGCGGCGCCGACGTTGTTCGAAACGTCCTCGAAATAAGGCACCGTCGCGGGCCGCGCGCCGGAGATGCGGATCGGGATCGGCGTCTCCTGCTCGGTCGCGAGGTCGAGCTTATGCAGCGCGCCGCCGCGCATGAAAACGAGGCTCTCGGGCCCT
Organism: Acidobacteriota bacterium; assembly: GCA_039027015.1. Lineage (GTDB taxonomy): Bacteria > Acidobacteriota > Thermoanaerobaculia > Multivoradales > J023 > JAUIJL01. Next base: position 1,940 of record JBCCLG010000845.1, read on the forward strand.
TGGCTGGGCCACAGAACGTCCCAGGTGTCGCTCTCGGTGATCTGCCGAATCTCGCCGCCCGCGGCCAGGTCGTAGGCGAAGACCTCGAGGGTGAAGTCGCGGTCGGAGGTGAAATAGACGGTGTCGCCGTGCCACATCGGAAAGTTGTCGGTGCCGCGGAAGGTGGTCAGGCGCCTCGAGGACCGCTCGTCGAGGTCGTAGATCCACAGATCCTGGGCGCGGCCGCCCACCGTGCGTTTCCAGGTGCGGAACTCGCGATCGATGGGGGTGTAGGCCAGGGAGCGTCCGTCAGGCGAGAAGGAGGCCGAGCCGCCGTGGGGAATCTCGAGGGGCTGCTCGAGTCCCCCGGCGGGGTCGATGAGGTAGTAGCGCCCCATGCGCACCCCCCAGGGCGTCCGGTTGAGCCGAGCCAGAATCTTGCCGTCCGGCGTCCAGCCCAGAACCCAGGGATCGTAGCCGCCCCGCGGCGGCATCGATCCGACGTCGGTATAGAAGGTCAGCTGCCGAGGCGTACCCCCCGCCGACGGGATCACCCACCGCGAGTTCAACCGCTCCTCCCACTTCAAAGCCTCCGACGGCACCATCTACTTCGGCGGCCTCAACGGCATCACGGCCTTCCACCCCAAAGATTTCAAAGAGCGCTTCGACCAACAGCCCGACATCCCGCTCCTCCTAACCGAATGCTACCTCTTTTCCGACAAAAGTCAGCAACCCGAAAACCAAATGGCCGCCTTCCTGGAAGATCAACAGATCGTCATGGCCCCCGGTGATCGATACCTCAACCTGCAATTCGCCCTGCTGGACTATACCCACTCCAACATCTTTCAATACGTCTACGAGCTGGACGGAACACAATGGCCCAACCCAAACAACGGAAATACCAT
>JBCCLG010000846.1:0-2817 GCA_039027015.1 Acidobacteriota bacterium
CTCGTTCGCCGCCGGGTCGAAAACGAAGCCTAGGAAGGGGTGGAGCACCTCGTTGTCGAATCCCTGGATATCGCGCTCGTAGCGATAGCCCGGCGCGCCCTCACCGGGCTCGAGGATCAGGCCCGAGCGCCGCGCGGCGAGATCCGCCAGGCTCTCGCCCAGGGCACCCCACAAAATCACGCGGGAGCCGATCTCGACGCCCGCCGCCACCAGCAGGATCATCAGAGCGCCGAAGAGCCAGCGGTACGGCGCGCCGCCTGGCGGATCCGCGGGCTGCTGCTGACTGTTTGAATCGCTCATGGTCTTCCTTCTCTTCCCGCTGCGGGGATCGGGCCCCTCAGTCCTCCGCGCGCTCGCCCGGCGGCGCCATCTTCACCAGGCGCGGCTGGAACTTCGCCAGCGGCTCCACCAGATCGCTCTGGGCGGCGATCACCGAGTGGATGTCTTTATATACCTCGGGCACCTCGTCGAGGCCGGCGGAGATCAGGGTCACCCCCTGGCGGGTCAGCAGCTGCCGCGCATCCTGCCACGAGAGGGACTTCTTGGCCCGCGTGCGGCTCATCAGCCGCCCGGCGCCGTGGGCGGCGGAGCTTAAGGAGTGCGGATTGCCCAGACCGCGCACGATGTAGGTCGAGCTGGCCATGGAGCCAGGGATGATGCCGAGTACGCCCTCGCCCGCCGGCGTCGCGCCCTTGCGGTGCACGATCACCTCCTCGCCGTCGTGCTCTTCCTTCCAGGCGAAGTTGTGGTGGTTCTCGAGGTCGAGAAGAACCTCGGCGCCCAGGTGCTCGGCCATATGGCGATGGATGCAGGCGTGATTGGCGGCGGCGTAAAGGCCCATCAGCTCCATCGAGCGCCAGTATTCCTGGCCGGGCTCAGAGCCCATGTCGAGCCACGAGAGGTGGCCCAGCTCGCGCGGCAGCTCCGGGTGCAGCTCTCGGGCCAGCCTGCTGTAGAAGCCGGCGATGGAGGCGCCCGCGCCTCGGCTGCCGCTGTGGCTGAGAAGCGCCAGGTACTCTCCCGGCTCGAGACCCAGCCGGCGGTCCCGCAGCTCCAGCACGCCGAACTCCACAAAGTGATTGCCGCTGCCGCTGCTTCCCAGCTGCGCCCAGGCCTTGTCTTTGAGGGAGGCGACCAGGCGGCTGAAGGACCAGTCCTCGTCGAGCACCCGGTGCTCGCGGCGGTCGCGAAATTTGGCGCCGATGCCGAAACGGGTCTCGGCGGCAATGGCCTTGCGCAGGCGATCCTCGCCGCTCTCCAGCAGACCGGGCGGCAGATCGAGCACGGTCATCTTCATGCGGCAGGCGATATCGACGCCGACGGCGTAGGGGATCACCGCGTCGCGGGTCGCCAGCACGCCGCCGATCGGCAGGCCGTAGCCCACGTGGGCGTCGGGCATCAGGGCGCCGCGCACCGCCACCGGCAGGCGGCAGGCGCTCTGCATCTGCTGCACCGCGGTCTCCTCGAGATCCTCACCCCACTGGCGGTAGGACGCCGGCACGTCGCGCGGCACGTAGCTCTCCGCGGCCTGGAGGTGGCTCTGATGCAGGCGCGCCAGCTCGCCGTAAACCGGATCCTCGAGGCGCGGCGCAGGGTCGGCGACCAGCTCGGCTAGAGAGGTCTTGATCTCGGTCCAGGACACTCCAGCGGCGCGCTGCTCGCGGATCAGCCGCTGGGCCAGCTCGACGGCCGCATCTCCCGCGAGGCCCAGGGAGCGAAGATTCTTAGCTTTCATCGGTCGTTCTCCTCGGCGCCCGCGGACCTGGCCGCGGACTTGCCGACGCGCACCAGCCAGCGGCCGGAGCTTTCTTTTTCGGCGGTGATCGCGGTTCCTAGAAAATCCCGCAGCAGCTCAATCTGAGTCAGGCAATGGCGGCTCGGCGACTGGGCCCTGAAGCTGCCGTCGCCGGCGAGGGCCATCGGCAGCAGCAGCTGATCGGCCAGGAAGGGGCCGACCGGCACGCCCGAGGACAGGTAGGCTCGCGCCTGACGGCACGCCTCTTTGGCCACCTGCTCGGCCGGCACCGAGGCTCGACCGAAGCCGGTGAAGACCTCCGTGACGTGCTCGCTGCAAATCTCGATTCGCAGCGCGTTGCCCGGACCGCGAGCGCCGGAGACCTCCTCGAGACGCAGCCGATCCGCGCCCCAGCCGAGGGCCCTCGCCACCGCCTGCAGCTCGCGCACGCCGATCGACCGCCTCAGGTTGGCGACGGTGGCGACCGCCTGACGGGAGAGGATCTCGCCGCGCTCCTCGAGGTGCAGGCTCGAGAGCCGGCTCGCCGGCTCGATCTCGATCACCGCGCGGCCGCCCCCGGCGGGGTAGAAGCCCGGGCGCTCGAGGCGCGCCTCAACCCTCGGCCCCATGCGGCGCAGGAGGGGCAGGAACGAGCGCTCGAGAAAGTCGAAGGTGGGAGCCCACGGATTGTGGGTGCCCCCATCCAGCTCCAGGCGAGACGGGCCGCCCGCCAGGCACAGCGGCAGGAGCACGGTCTGCAGCACCAGCATGGCGCTGCCGGCGCTGCCCACCCGCAGGCCGTACTCGCCGGCGCGCACTTCGCCCGGAGCGAAGCGCAGGGTTTGGGCCCCCAGCTCGGCGTCGCAGGCGCCGCCACCGGAGCAGATTTCGGCGGCGGCGCGCGCCGCCGCCAGGTGCTGGCGCAGGAGGCCGGGCTTGCGGCGACCGGCGCGAACGCCCTCGATCACGATCTCGCGACCGGTCAGCATCGCCAGCGAGAGGGCGGTGCGCACGACCTGGCCGCCGCCCTCTCCCATGGAACCGTCGATTTTTTGAACCATCTCGCGTCTCCTTATTCGAGC
>JBCCLG010000847.1:0-2815 GCA_039027015.1 Acidobacteriota bacterium
CGCCGCCGCGAGCCCCGCTCCGGAGAGCGAGGACTCCTAGAGAAGGCAGGGCGGGCGAGGGCGGCCGGCGGCTCAGCCCTTCTTCGGCGGCCGCATGGCGGCCATCTGGCGCTTGAGATCGTCCCGCGGAATTTGGGTGAACGCGGCGAACTCCTGGCCGTTTTTCAGCCACTCGCCGCCGTCGATCGTCACGCACTCGCCGTTCAGGTAGCTGGCGCCCGGGGCGAAGAGGTAAGAGGCCAGGTCGGCCAGCTCCTGCGGCTCGCCAAAGCGGCCCAGGGGATTGTGCGCCTTGGCCTTCTCGGCGTAGCCCGCGGGCATCAGGCGCGAGAACGCGCCCTCGGTGGGGAACGGGCCGGGCGCGATGGAGTTCAGCCGAATGCCGTAGCACGCCCACTCGACCGCCAGCGAGCGGGTCATGGCGAAAACGCCCGCCTTGGCGCACGCGCTCGGCACCACGAAGGGGGATCCGGTCCACGCATACGTGGTGACGATGGCCAGCATATGGCCGCCGTGGCCGCGTTCGATAAAGCGCCGCCCGACGTTCTGCGTCACGTTGAAAGTGCCGTAGAGAACGATCTTGGTCACCGCATCAAAGGCGTTGTACGAGAGGTCCTCGGTGGGCGCCAGGAAGTTGCCGGCCGCGTTGTTGACCAGCCCGGTCAGCGGCCCGATCTCCTTCTCGATGGCGTCGACGGCGCCGTCGACGGCCTCGGGATCGCGCACGTCGGTGGACGCCCAGCCCGCGGTGCCGCCGGCCTCGCGGATCGCCGCCACGGTTTCTTCGAGGGGTTCCTGGCGGCGGCCGCACACGCCCACCCGAGCTCCCAGGGCGGCGAAGCGCTCGGCCATGGATCGGCCGAGGCCGCTGCCCCCGCCGGTGATCAGGATCGTTTGGTCTTTGAGCAGGTCGTCACGAAACATGGGGCAGCCCTTTCTTTGGAGCCGGCGCCTCCCTAGGGCCGGCGGTGAGCAGGAGAAAACGGTCGATCTGCTCTTCGCAGAGCGCGCGAACGTCGCCCCCCTGCTGGTAGCAGCGGGTCCACTCGACGATCCAGTCGAGGGCGGTCGCGAGGTCGAGGCGAGGGCGCCAGCCGAGGAGGGTGCGGGCCTTGGTGGAGTCGAGCTTGAGGATGCTCGCCTCCGGGGGATGGCGCCTCTCGCCCCTGCCGGCGCGAGAGGCGTCCATCTGGTAGGCGATGGACTCGCCCGTGTGCTCGCGCCAGGACTCGGCCAGGCGCTCGACGATCCAGGCTACCGGCCTCGTGTCGCGGTCTTCGGGGCCGAAATTCCAGCCGCCCGCGGCGTCGGGATTGCCGGCAAAAAGCTGCTCGGCGAGCAGCACGTAGCCGTAGAGGGCCTCGAGCACGTGCTGCCACGGGCGGATCGAGTCCGGGGAGCGGATCGGCACCGGACGCCGGCTGAGGACGCCGCGCACCAAATCGGGTATCAGGCGATCGAGCGCCCAGTCGCCGCCGCCGATGACGTTCCCCGCCCGCGCGGAAGCGACCTGGGGAGCGCCGGGGTCGGCGAAAAAGGACCGCCGGTACGAGGCGGTCACCAGCTCAGCGCAGCCCTTGCTCGCCGAGTAGGGGTCGCGCCCGCCCATCGGCTCATCCTCGCGATAGGGCCAGATCCACTCGCGATTTTCGTAGCATTTATCGCTCGTCACCACCACCGCGGCGCGCACCTCGGGCGTGCGCCGAATCGCCTCGAGCACGTGGACGGTGCCCATGACGTTGGCCTCGAAGGTGGCCACGGGCTGCTCGTAGCTGGGCCGCACGAGGGATTGGGCCGCCAGATGCATCACGATCTCCGGCCGGGAATCCCGGAAAATCTTGAGAACCCCCTCGAGATCGCGAATCTCGCCGCCGCTCGCCGAGCGCCGCATGCCTCCGGCGACGTCCGCCAGGCCGAAGAGGCTAGGGTCGGTCGGCGGCGCCAGGGCGTAGCCGGAGACCTCGGCCCCCAGGCGCTGGAGCCAGAGACTGAGCCAGGCCCCCTTGAATCCGGTGTGGCCGGTGATCAAAACTCGTCGTCCGCGCCAGTCGAGGCGCTGCCCATCGTTCGCTGGCATGAGAATTTTCTACCATGCTCTGCCCGCCGTGGACGGGCCGCCGACGCGAAATACCGTGAATATTCTCTTGATCGAAGTCGAGGAGCTGGAAGGTGACGGGCGGGTGCGGCTCGCCGGGCGCCGGGCCGAGCATCTGCGTAAAGTGCTGCGGGTGCAGGCCGGAGATCGGGTGCGCGCCGGCATCGTCGGAGGTCAGCGGGGCGAAGCGGTCGTGCGGGCCGTGGAGCGCGAGGAGCGCGGCGCTAAGAAGACCACCCTCATCACCCTCGAATGGCGACCGCCGCCGGACTCTTTGGGCGAGGACTCCCGCCCGGAAAACGCCGGGCGGAGCGAGCGGGAGACCGCCGTCGATCTGCTGGTCGCGCTGCCGCGGCCGGCGGTTCTGCACCGGGTGCTGCAGCACGCCGCGACCTTCAGAGTGCGGCGCGTCGACTTGGTGAACGCCTGGAAGGTCGAGAAGAGCTTCTTCCAGTCGCCGGCGCTCGAGCCGGGCGCCCTGCGCCGTCATCTGCTCCTGGGAGCGGAACAGGGCGGGCATACCCATCTGCCCGAGGTCGGCGTGCACCGGCTGCTGATGCCCCATCTCGAAGCCGAGGCCGAGCGCCGATCCGGGGCCGAGGACGTGCGTCTTCTGGCTCATCCGCGGGCCCCTCGGCCGATCGAGCGGGCCTGCGCGGGCGCCTTCAGGGCGGGCCGCGGCTGCGTGCGCCTGGCGATCGGCCCGGAGGGCGGCTGGAC
>JBCCLG010000848.1:0-2805 GCA_039027015.1 Acidobacteriota bacterium
GCCGGCGTCTTCGGCTACGAGTCCGGGGCGGCGCTTCCTGGCGGTAGAGTCGGGGCATTCCCGGCGCCCAACAAACGGATCGCCCTCGCGCTTCACAACGACACCGCCCCGGTGCTCACAAACGCAGGCTGGCGGATCTTCGAGGCGTCGATTCAGTGGGCCTTAGGCGGGATCCCCCACGAGGGCGATGACCCTGGGGATCCGTGCCTCCCGGACCTGGACTTCGACACCGACGCGTCGGGAGTCGCTCTGCCGCAAGGCACCGTGATTACCGATCAATGGTCAGCCTGGGGACTCGCCGTGACCACGGGGGACCCGCAAGATCATCCGGCGATGCTCTTCGACAGAGCGTCGCCGACCGGCGGAGACGCGGACCTCGGCGCACCGAATCAAGACTTCGGCGGTCCCGGAGTGGGCGGCGGAGGCGCTGCCGGCGCCGCGGGCGAGAACCCCGCGGTCCTCGGCAAGGTCTTGATCGTTTCTGAAGACGGAGACTCCAGCGACCCCGACGACAACGCCCAGGGCGGCCAGCTGATCTTCACGATGGAGCAGGCAGCGGAGGTCGCGAGCGTCGGCGTTCTCGACGTCAGCGGCGGAACCGTCACCGCCTACGGCGCGAGTGGCGAGGTGATTACGTCGGCGTCTCTAGTCGACCTTGGAGACAACGGCCTAGGGCGCGTCAGCCTCAACGCTGCGGGAGTCTTCAGTCTGGTCGTCGATCTAGACAGCAGCGGCGCGGTGACCGATCTCGACTTTTGTATTTCGCCGGCGGATCAGCAGCAGAAGTAAGGAGAGGGAGCAGGACATGAGCAACTCGCAGATGAGAGACTTGAAGAGTTACCGGAGAACCCCGATGCGTCGACCGAGTGAGAGCGCGAGCTTCCGCGCCGCCGCCCGCTTTCTGTGCACTCTCCTGCTGCTGGAAATGAGCAGCTTCGGCACCGTGTGGGCGCTTGAGCCGCAGAATCCCCTCGATCACCTGGAGGGCACCGGCCTCGAGGAAGCCGTCGCCACCTGGTCAGACCAGGCAGACAGCGTCCTCGACGCCTGGCGGGATTCCTGGGAGGAGGCGCTCGCCGAGCTAGAGGCTGAAGGGAAGTCGTCCCAGCCCGGGTTCGCCCTCCTCGAGCAGCACGCCGGCCCAGCTCAAATCGCTTCGCTCGACACGGAATCGTCTGCGCTCGAGAGAGCTGCTTCTGCAGTGCCGGCTGTAGCGCCCCGCCTCGCAGCGGGGAGAACGCCTCTCGATCTCACGCGGCCGAATGACTCCACGCCGCCCGGAATTCCTGGCCTCCTAGAACGAGGCCACCTGAGCGGGCTGTCCGCAGCCCCGCTGGGGATGGGCTCGCAGGCCTTCGGCGGGTTCTCGGTGGATGGTCTCTCCATCGGAGGGCTCGCTGTCGGCCCTGCCGGAGTGGCGCCTCCGCTTCTGCCCACCAAGTCGAGCAACGTACCGCTCCTGCCCGGCTTCAACCTGGCGTCGCTGCCCAACGAGCCGCCATCAGGCGATCCTGGGACCGTTTTCGCGCCCATCGCGGGCCAGTTCACGGAAGTCTTCGCCTACGACGCCTGCGACTCCGTAGACCCTTGGAAGCTCTACAACCCGAGCGATCCCGGCTCGAGCGATCTGACCGCGATCGATCAAACCCAAGGCCTGTGGATCGACGCCACCTCGCCGGTAAGCCTGCCGTCTGAGGGCACGCAGCCCGCGCAGACGACCCAATCCCTGTGCACCGGCTGGAACCTGATCGGCTATCCCCTCGAGCAGGCTCGTCCGGTCCCTGCGGCCCTGGCCTCCATCGAGGGCAAGTACTCCCGCGTCTTCGGCTTCGAGCTGGGCGACACCCTCGACCAGTGGGAGGTCTACGACGTGGCCGTACCGGCATGGGCCAACGACCTCCAGCAGATGCAGCAGGGCCGCGGCTATTGGGTGCTTGTAACCGAAGACATCACCCTGAGCTACGAGAACGAGAGCGCCGCGCCGGTGGTCGAGATCCTTTCGCCTATCGATCTCGGAGAAGTCACCGCGCCGACCGACGTTTTTGCCAATATCGAGAGCAACAGCCTCCAGGAGTGGACGCTTTCCTACGCCCCGTCAGGCGAGCCGGGCGCGACCTTCATCGAGATCGGGAGGGGCACTGCCCCTGGGTCGGGCCTGATCGTCGGGAGATTCGATCCGACGCTGCTTCTGAACGGCATGTACGACCTCAAGCTTGAGGCTATCGACTTCTCGGGGCAGTCGGTCGAGTCCACGATCACCGTGGCGGTCGAGGGCAACATGAAGATCGGGCACTTCACGCTGAGCTTCGTCGACTTGGCGATCCCGCTCTCGGGTCTCGATATCGAGATCGTACGTACCTACGACAGCCGTCGGCGGCAGATGGTAGGCGACTTCGGCCACGGCTGGACGCTCGATATCCGCCAGGGCTCCTACCGGAACAACCGTCCGCCGGGCGACGGCTGGCAGATCCTGGCGACGGGCGGTCCTTTGGGGCTTCCGTGTCAGCAGGTCGTCGAAACCAAGAGTCATCTCACCACGGTGCGCTTGTCCGATCAGGAAGTCTATAGATTCCGCATGGCGATCGATGATCCCGGTACGATTATCGGTGGTTGTTCGGGTCGAGCGGTTTTTGAATATGTAGACGGTCCGCTTCCGGGCACGACCCTCGAGATTTTGGGCAACGATGAGGTGCTTTACCAGAACGAGAGCGATCAGGTTCTGAACATCGATACGCTTGAAGCCTTCGTACCCCAGGACGTCAAGCTGACCACCCGTGATGGGCGGATCTTCCAGCTCGATCTTGA
>JBCCLG010000849.1:0-2802 GCA_039027015.1 Acidobacteriota bacterium
ACCGTGGACGCCTTGGGCCGCGGCCGACGGCGCCGCCGATCCCGTGGTCGAGCTGGTGCTCGCCGAGAACGAGCGACAGGCCAAGGTGGCGGCGCGCGCCATGTGGACGGGCTTCTTCGTCGAGCAGCTGCTGATTCCCGAAACCCGCTACATGGGCCGCGTGCCCTGGCGGGAGCTTCCCCCGGGTCTGCGGGCCGCCCTCGAGGACGCGCGGCCCGGCGAGCCCAACCTGCTGCGCAGCGGCGGCGCTCTGGTGGTCGCGAGGCTGATGCCCGACGTGCCCCCCTCGCACCTCGGCGGCGACTCCTTCGCCCAGGACACCGAGCGGCTGTGGTCGGTGCTCTCTTACGGGCCCACCGACACCCGACTGCTGAGCCAGGAGGTCGACGTGGAAACCCAGGACCTCGCCGAGGTCTGCCGCTCCAAGGAGCGCTTCGTGAAGCAGGAGGCCCAGCGCGCCGAGACGGCGGTGGCCGCCCTGGGCCCCGAGGCCTCGCCTCAGGAAACCCTCGACGCCTACGCGCCGGCGATCAGCGCCCTCTCCTTCGACGGGCGAATCGAGGAGGCGATCGACAGGGTCGAGGAGCTGATCGCCCGCCTGCCGGAGGACCAGCGGGCCGGATCGCGCAGCTACCGCGACGTGATGCACCAGGTGCTGGGCATCTTCGAGCTGCGCCGCGGCGAGGTCGAGAACTGCCTGCACCACCACCACCGGGAGATGTGCCTCTTCCCCCTGAGCGAGAACGCCCGCCACCGCCGCGACGAGGGCGCCCGCCTGGCAGTGGGTCACTTCGCGCGCTATCTCGAGAGGCATCCGGACAACCTCGAGGTGCGCTGGCTGCTCAACGTGGCGGCCATGACCCTCGGGACCTATCCCCAGGGGGTCGAAGCCAGATTTCGCATCGAGCCCGAGGCCTTCGAGTCCGAGATCGACCCGGGACGCTTGTGGGACGTAGCCCCCGAGGCAGGGCTCGGGGGATCGGACAACGCCGGCGGCAGCGTCGCCGATGATTTTGACGGTGACGGTCTGCTCGATCTGGCGGTCTCGAGCCGCGACCCCTGCTCGCCCCTGCGCCTTTTCCGCAACCGCGGCGACGGAACCTTTGAGGACGTGAGCGCCGCGGCGGGGCTCTCGGGCCAGCTCGGCGGCCTCAACCTGACCCAGGTCGACTTTGACGGCGACGGCAGGCTCGACCTCTTCGTGATGCGCGGCGGGTGGGAGACCGCGATGCGCAACTCCCTGCTGCGCAACCGGCCAAGCGGCGAGGGCGGCGTGGTTTTTGAGGACGTCACCGAGGCCTCGGGGCTCGGCGGGCTGGCGCGCCGCACCCACAGCGCCGCCTGGGCCGACTACGACGGCGACGGACACCTCGACGTTTTCCTGGGTCACGAGCTGTCCTTCAGCCGGCTTTTTCGCAACCGCGGCGACGGCACCTTCGAAGACGCCACCGACGCTGCGGGCCTGCGCTTCCGCTCGCTGACCAAGGGGGCGGTGTGGGGCGACATCGAGAACGACGGCTGGCCCGACCTTTACGTGTCCAACTACGCCGATCGGAATCTTCTCTTCGTGAACCGCGGCGACGGCACCTTCGAGGAGTCCGGCCGCGAACGCGGGGTCGCCAAGCCCGACTACAGCGTCCCCACCTGGTTCTTCGATTTTGACAACGACGGCTTCCAGGACCTCTTCGTGGCGTCCTACATGCAGAGCGTCGACGAGGTGGCGCGCGAGTATCTGGGCCTCGAGCCCCAGGGCGAGACCCTTCGCCTCTATCGCAATCGCGGCGACGGCAGCTTCGAAGACGTGGCGGCGGCCTCGGGCCTGCGCAAGATGGTGCCGGCCATGGGCGCCAACTTCGGCGATCTCGACGGCGACGGCTATCTCGACTTCTACCTGGGAACCGGAGCGCCGCCCTACGGTCTGCTGGTGCCCAACAGGCTCTTTCTCAACAGGCCGCGCGGACCGGGCTCGACGCCGGAAGCCGGCGCCGAAAGGCGCTTTATCGACGCGACCACCGCCACCGGCACGGGTCATCTGCAAAAAGGCCACGGGGTGTCCTTTGCGGACCTCGACAACGATGGCGACCAGGACCTCTTCATCAACCTCGGCGGCGCCTTCCCGGGCGATAAATATCCCAACGCCCTCTTTGAAAATCCAGGCCACGGCAGCGAATGGGTGAACCTTCGGCTGGTGGGAACGCGCTCCAACCGCTCGGCCCTCGGCGCCCGGATCCGCGTGGTCCAAGAGCGCGAGGGACGGCTTGATTCTCGGGTCAGGTGGGTCGGATCCGGCGGCTCCTTTGGCTCCTCTCCCCTCGCCCAGCACATAGGCCTAGGGCCCCGGGACCCCGAGGCCAGGGTCCTGCGCATCGAAATCGAGTGGCCGGCCTCGCGCCCGCGAGCGGGCGAGGAGCGGGCGACCGCGCGGCTGCAGGTGCTCGAAAACCCGCCCACGGGAGCCCTGCTGGTGGTCACCGAAGGCGAGCCGGGCTTCGAGAGGTTCGATCTGCCGACCTTCAGGCTGGGCGGCGGCCGGAAGGCGAGCGGCCACGACGGACACGGGGGTCACGGCGCCCGCGGGGGTCACGGCGCCGGCCAGGAATAAATAGCTGGCTAGCTGCCCTCGAGCTGGCGAAGCTTTTTCTGCAGATTCTGCCGGTGCATGCCCGCGTCGCGGGCCGCAGCCGAAACGTTGCCTTCGTGGCGCGCGAGCAGACGGGCAAAGAAACGCCTTTCGAAGTCCTCGACCGAGCGCCGCTTGGCCTCCTGGAAGCAGGTGCCCTCCGGCCAGCCGGAACCCGCGGC
>JBCCLG010000850.1:0-2801 GCA_039027015.1 Acidobacteriota bacterium
GACCGCCTCTACGCGCTGAAGGGCGAGGTGATCCGGCGCGGCATGAAGCGCCTTTTGGGCGTCGATATGCCGGTCTTCCCGAAGCGCCGCTTCCAGCATGGCGCGGTGTCGGCCGAGGTCGCCGCCGGCTTCGACGGACCCCGCCACCAATATCGGCGGCACTTCCTCGCGCTCTACGCTAGCTGAAGTGAAGTCCTCCTCGGCTCCGGCGCCCTCCTCGCGCGCGGAGGATCGCCGCCTGCGCGCGCTGCGGCCGCCCAAGCCGCCGGTAGACCCGTGGCGCGCCCACGGCACCAAGGTCGAGCGCGAGCTGTCCCCCGAGGGCGCGCTCGAGCGCTCCCTGACCGTTTTTCTGAGCGGTCAGGAGTGCGCCTTCACGTGCGCCTTCTGCGATCTGTGGCGCTACACCACCGAGACGCCGACCCCGCCCGGCGCCATCCCCAGTCAGCTCGCGGACGCCCTCGAGGAGGACCGGCGGCAGCACCCCGAGGCGGCGGACGTGATCAAGCTCTACAACGCCAGCAACTTCTTCGATCGGTCGGTGCCGGCGAGCGACGATGAGCCCATCGCCCGACTGATGGACGGCATCAGCCGCGTGGTGGTCGAGTGCCATCCCAAGCTGGTCGGCAGGCGCTGCGCGAGCTTTGCCGAGCGGCTGAGCGGCCGCCTGGAGGTGGCGATGGGCTTTGAGACCGCCCATCCCGAGGCGCTGCGCCGGCTGAATAAGAAGGCGAAGCTCGAGGATCTCGCCCGCGCGGCCGGCCGGCTGCGCCGCTCGGGCCTCGATCTCAGGGCGTTTCTGCTGCTCGGCGTTCCTCACGTGCCCGCTGCCCAGCAGATGAAGTGGCTCGAGCGCTCCGTGCGCTTCGCCCTCGAGCAGGGAGCGCGCCTGGTGGCGATCATCCCCCTGCGCGGCGGCGAGGGTGAGCTGGCGCGTCTCGAGGCCGCCGGCGAGTGGCGGCCGCCGACCCTCGGCGAGGTGGAGGAAGGTTTCGAGCGCGCCCGCGCCCTCTCGCCCCGCCGGGTCCGCCTCGACACCTGGGACCTCGAGGTCTTCGCTGCCGAAGGCGACGCGGGGCCGCGGCTCGAGCGCCGGCGCCGCCAGCAGCTCGAGCCGGCGGCGTGGGAACGATCCGCCCGGGAGACGCCGGCGTGAACCGCGAGCGGCCGTTCGCCCTGATCATAGGCGCCGGATTTGCGGGCAGCCTCATGGCGCGCGTCCTGGCGCGGCTCGGAAAATCCGCCCTGCTGGTCGATAAATCGCGCCACCCGCGCTTCGCTCTGGGGGAGTCGACCACCCCCCTCGCCAACCTATCCCTCGAGCGGCTGGCGGCGCGCTATCGCCTCGAGGATCTGCACGATCTGGCCGCCTACGGCCGGTGGATGAGCCGAATGCCCGAGCTGCGGCGCGGCCTGAAGCGCGGCTTCACCTTCTACCACCACACCGCCGGCCAGCCCTACGACAACGGTCCCGACAACGACCGCCGCCTGCTGGTGTCGGCGAGCCCCAACGCGCGCATCGCCGACACTCACTGGCTGCGTTCGGACCTCGACGCCTTTCTGATCGCCAGGGCCTCGGAGGAGGGCGTGCAGGTGCGCCAGGAGACCCTGGTGAGCGACGTCACGATCGACGCCGAGAACGGCGTGAGCGCGCGGCTCCTCGGGCCGCGCGGCGAAGAGAGCGTGGAGGCCGAGATCGTGATCGACGCGGGCGGCGGCGGCGGCGTGCTCGCCACCTCGCTGGGCCTGCGCTCGAGGCTCGATCGGGTGTCTCTGGATACCAGCCTGATCTACACCCACACCGACGGCCTGCGCCCCCTGCGCGAAGTCACGCCCCTGGCCAACCACGACCATAGCCCCTATCCCGACGAGCGGGCCGCGGTGCACCACCTGCTGGGCTCGGTCGGCTGGCTCTACGTGCTTCGCTTCGACCACGGACCGGCGAGCGTCGGCCTGGTGCTGCGCAACGACCGCCTGCCGATGCCCCGCGAGCAGATCGAGGCCTGGCCCGAGGCGGCCCTGGACCGCCTGCTCGAGCCCTATCCGAGCCTGCACGAGACCTTCGAGAGCGCCGAGCCGGTGAGGCCGGTGCGCTTTATTCCGCGCCTGCAGCATCGGCTCGAGCAGGCCGCGGGGCCCCGCTGGTTTCTGCTGCCGTCGGCCTACGCCTTCTTCGACCCCATGTTCTCCACCGGCATCGCCTGGAATCTGCTCGCCGTCGAGCGCCTGGCCTCGATCTTCGAGGGCCGCTACGGCGACGCGGGGACCTACTCCAGCCTTCTGCACAAGGAAGCCGATCAGGTGGAGTCGCTGATCGATTCGGCCTACCGAGCCCTCGACGACGGCGGTGACGGCGGCGGCGGCTTCGACCGCTTCGTGGCGGTTTCGTGCCTCTACTTCGCGGCCGCCAGCTACGCCGAGACCCGCCAGCGCCTGATGCCGGCCCGTGCCTCCAGGCCCGACGCGTGGAGCGGCCTTCTCGGCGCCGATGATCCGGTGCTCGGTTCCCTGGTTCGCCAAACCCGGGATCGCCTGGGCCAGGCCTCGCGCCGCCTCTCCCTGCGCTGGCGCAATCCCGACATCGCCAGCTGGCTTCTCTCCCGGCTCTCGAGCCGTGACATCATGGGCCTTGACGCCCCCGCCCGGCCGAGGCTCTACCCGGTGGACCTCGAGATTCTGGAGCAGCGCTGCGATCGACTGGGGCTGACCCCCGAAGAGATTTTCGCCGCGCTGCCCAGGCTGCGCGGCGAGGCGGGGCTTTGATCCAGACCAGAAGTGAGGAGCACCGCCATGTCCGAAGA
>JBCCLG010000851.1:0-2800 GCA_039027015.1 Acidobacteriota bacterium
ACGGCGCGGTGGTGTCGTGCCGCCACTGCTCGTCGCTCCACGACGGGTCCCCCGGGCGGCGGCCGAGCAGCTGGTCGTAGCTCATCACCGGCACGTGGCTGCGCACCATGAAGGTGCGGCGGAAGCGCATGGGAGTCGGGTTGTCGGTGGGCATCAGGCGCGCCGGCGAGTCCAGGGCGAAGGGCTGAACGTGGTCGACCAGCAAACCCATGGTGGTGTTGAGCGCCCGCCTGCCTTCGCCCACCTCGGGGGCGGCGTCCACCGACACCTCCTGGAACGGAAAGCGCTCGACGATGTCGAGGTCGACGCCGTCGCGCGTCGCCTGCACCATGCGCCGGCCGTTGTATTGCGAGAAGGCCGCCTGGCGGAAATAGAAGATGCCGGTGGGCGGCATGTAGTCGTCGTGCAGCAGCACCACCGCCACCGGCGACTGCTGGCCGGAGTCGCCGTAGTCGTCCTTGAAGTCGAGATCGCCCAGCTCGTGCCGGTCGTCCCCTCCCTCGTCGCCCTCGCGCCGCTCCTGATCCTCGCTGCCCTCGCCGTCCTCGGGTTCGCCGGTGAGGCCGAGATCGCCCGACGGATCGGGCTGCGGCAGCCCTTCGACGCGGACGAAAAACACCATCAGAAAGGCGACGATCACCAGGCTGGCGAAGTGCAGCGGCAGCCTTCGCCGCCGGCCCTCGCGCACCAGGAGGGCGGCGAGGAGCAGGGTGCCGAGGCCGCCGAGCACCAGGAAGACGAGGGCCGGATCGAGGCCGCGGGACCACGCCCAATCGCCCACCGAGAGAGGCCGATGCACCATGCCCTGACGATGGGCGGCGAAGCCGGTGGCGGTCGCCGAGGCCACCGCCACCACCTCGAGCACGGCCAGAGTCGGCCGCCTGATGGCCAGGAAGCGCAGGCTGAGGGCGCCGCTGCCGGCGACCACCAGCCACAGCAGCACCTCGCCGAGCATCAGGGCGAGCACCGGGCCGAAGAGCGAGGCCAGCCACTCGAGCCTGGTGGGCAGGCGGGCCAGCCACGCGCCGGTGAGGAGGGCGGCCGCGACGAGGCCGAGGGCGCTGCCTAGGCGAATACGGCTGCGCGCCAGGCGGTCACCCATAAGGGCGCCCGCCGCGGCGCCGGTGGCCGCCGCCAGAACCCCCGGCAGCACGGTGAGCGGCCAGCAGAGGATGACCGCCGAAATCGCCAGCACTCCGGCGCGCAGGCCGCGCACCAGGCCGCGCCGCCGCGCCTCGCGGCGTCGGCCGTCGGCCCTCGCTGAGTCGGCGCGGCTCATCCCGCTCTCCGGTAGATCGCGGCGCTCGGCCGGGTCTCGAGCCTGCCGTGACTGCGGCCGCTCTCGCGGTCGACGACCATGGCGCCGCAGCGCGCTTTCTCGAAGGTGGCGAGCATGGTGCGAAGCTCCTGAACGGTGGTCGAGGGCTCGTCGCCCCGCTGAAAGAGGAGCCGACGCCACAGCGGCGGCGGGTTGCCGCTGGCGACGCCGTCGGTGCCGAGCACGAAGGATAGCGCGCCGCCCGACTCGGCCCCGAGGCGGAGGGCCTGGTCGACCCACGGCCCGGGATGAGCGGCGGCGAAGACGACGCAGTGCATCTCGGCGCTCACCTCCGGGTGATCGAGGAAGGCGCGCAGGCCCGCGAGGGGCTCGGCGCCGTCCTCGGGCTCGAAGTCTCCCGAGCGGGCGACGGCGTCGAGGGCGGACTCCAAATCCTCGGTCGGCTCCGGCGAGCCGTCGGCGGCGAACAGCCACCGGGCGCCCAGCAGACCGTTCTCGATCGCCACCCGCGCCGCCGCCGCGGCGGCCTCGTCCTCGGGGCCGGCCAGCAGATAGGCCACGGTGCGCTCGGTGCGGTCGAGCGCCCGTTCGGGCACCCGCACGTTGAGCTGGCGGGTGCGGGCATAGGTCTTCCACAGGATGTGGCGGGCCGAGTCGCCCGGCACGTAGCGGCGGATTTCCATGCGGTCGCCCTCGGGCGAGCCCGCCGGGTGAGGCAGACCCTCGGCCGAAGCCATCGACACCACCTGGGGCATGGCGCGGAGCTTGCCGGCGTGGGGCAGGATGCGGATCGGCCGCGCGTACCGCTTCTGCCACGAAATGCGGGTCAGGCCGAAGGCGTCGCGCAGATTCAGCTCGCGCACCATCGCGCCGGTGAGCGAGCGTCGGCGGGGCACCAGCTCCTCGCGCAGCCGACCGTCTCGCAGGCGCTGGCGACACTCCATGCCCGCGGGCTCGAGCCACTGCCACTCGATTTCCAGAAGAGGCAGGGCGGAGAGGGCCGGAGCCGAGAAGCCGGTGTCGTAGGGCGCGTCGGTTTGCGCCTCGAGGCGATGCTCGCCGCCCGGCTCGAGGCGCTTGGTGAGGAAGGCGGCGGAGCCGGCCACCACCACGCTGGCGAGGGCCAGCAGAACCAGGCCCGCCAGGCCGATCACGAAAAGCACCAGGTCCATCTCGCGGTAGCCGAACTGCCACAGCGCGAAGGATCCGAGCACCGCGACCATCAGGCCGCGCCAGGTGGGCGGCATGGTGTCGCCGATCCGCTGCACCGCGCGGCGCAGCCGGGTCGGCACGCGAATGCGGACCTGTCGCCGATCCTTCGCCGCGCTGCCGGGCTTCACGCTGCCGGGCTCGCCGCTCGCGGGTGCCGCCGTCGCGGGTGCCTCACTCACGGGAGCCGCCGGATGAGAGAGTCGCGGAAATACGCTGAGGGTTGAGAGTCACCTGGGGTCTGAAATGCCTGCCTGGAGAAAAGAAAGGGGCGCCCGGGAAATCGGGCCGCTGTCGCGCTCGCGCTCGGTG